>NZ_JBEYLC010000020.1:0-94439 GCF_040635885.1 Nocardiopsis sp. NPDC006832
GGTTTGAACGCTGGGCTTTTGAAGCGACTCTTCGAGTTTACATGCTCCGAGCACCGCTCGAACCAGGCTGCTTTGAAGAGGATGTCTGTGATCGCAGTCCGGTTCCGAGTCGACCCTGGGGGCCACTCGCCGTCCTGCGGCGACCTGGAGAACACTACCCGCACTCCACGCACCCGGCAAACCGAACCGCCTGTGTCGCCGGTCACCCGACCTCCACCTCGGCTCCCCGCTTCGGCCAACACACGCCGTTCGCCCCTTCGGAGAGCCGGATCCGGCCCCCTCCTCGCGCGCGTACGCGCGTTCCTCTATTGCCCGCGTCGGCTCCCGGACCCGCAACGCTCACCCGACCGATGAATACCCGCTCCACCGAAGCTCACTTCATGACAAATGCACGACCCTTGCCCATTACTTGCACCGGCACGGGATCGTTTCGACTCTCACCAGCAAGTTTCTAATATCACCGCAGGTCAGAGACTTGAAATAATCATTCCAGTATCGGTCTCGAGGCTCACCCGGTGACAACCACGCGTCGGTGATCACTCACTCCGCGACGAAGAATCCCGTGCGCATCTGACCTACCTTCGCAGTACTCCGTGGAGTCACGAGGCGAAGGCTCCTCGGAGGGCGCGGACCGCTTCGCCCGTCCCCGTACTCCCCCGGAGACCGAATGCCGTCCTCAGTCGGTGGCCCGTCCACCCGGTCCAATCTGATCCACACCCTCAAGGTGGTGTCCGTACTCGTCAGGGCCGGGGTCTTCTCCGTCGGCCGCCCGGACAAGATCGTCCGCCAGCTACGCCAGCTCAAGACCTGGGGGGCGACCATCGCCGGTGGTTACGCCGCCGCGGGCGAGCGGGTCCCCGACCAGATCTCCGTGATCGACGACTCCGGGGTGACGACCTTCGGACAGATGAACCGGCTGGCCAGACAGCTGGTCCACGAGCTGAGGCGCCTGGGGGTCCGCCCCGGGTCCCGGGTGGGGATCCTGTGTCGCAACCACGCCGGGATGGTGCAGGCGGCCATGGCCTGTGGCCGCCTGGGCGCCGACGCCGTCCTGTTGAACACCGGGTTGGCCGCCGGTCCGTTGGTGGACGTGATCGAACACAACGAGGTGTCGTTGCTCGTCGCGGACTCGGACTTCGAGGAGTTGTACAAGGGGTTGCCGCCGGAGATCCCACGTGTGACGTCGTGGGGGGAGACCGTGGTGCCGGGTCCGCGGATCCCGACCAAGGTCGAGGAGCCCACCGAGCCCGACCCCGTCCCGCCCGAGAGTCCGGGTCGGTTGATCGTGTTGACCTCGGGGACCACGGGGGCGCCGAAGGGAGCACGGCGCCCGACCCCGAAGGGTCCACAGGACGCGGCCTCGGTACTGTCGCGGATCCCGTTGAACTCCAAGGACCGGATCCTGGTGTCGGCGCCGATCTTCCACACCTGGGGGCTGGCCGGTGTCCAGTTGGGCATGTCGATGCGGTCGACCCTGGTGATGCGCCGGTTGTTCGAGCCGGAGGACGTGTTGCGGACCGTTCAGGAGCAGCGGTGCACGGCGTTGTTCGCGGTACCGGTGATGCTTCGGCGGATCATGGACCTGCCCCGGTCGACGCGGGAGAAGTACGACACCTCTTCGCTGCGGATCGTGGCGTGTAGTGGTTCGGCGATGAGCCCGCAGCTGATCGGCGACTTCATGGACGCGTTCGGCGACGTCATCTACAACCTGTACGGGTCTACCGAGGTGTCGTGGGCGACCATCGCTTCCCCCGAAGACCTGCGGACGGCGCCGACCACCGCGGGACGGCCGCCGCTCGGTACGCGGATCGCGGTCCTGGACGAACGGGGTCGGGAGGTTCCCCAGGGGTCGAAGGGCGCGATATTCGTCGGCAACGACATGCTCTTCGACGGGTACACGAACGGGAGGAACAAGCGGGTGTCCGACGGTCTGATGGAGACCGGCGACCGCGGTCACGTGGACGTACACGGTCTGCTGCACGTGGCCGGGCGTGACGACGACATGATCGTCTCGGGTGGTGAGAACGTCTTCCCCCGGCCTGTGGAGGAGGCGATCGTGACGCTGCCCTCGGTGCGCGAGGTCGTGGTGACCGGGGTTCCGGACGAGGAGTTCGGACAGCGATTCGCGGCGTACGTGGTGCCCTACGAGGGACGGTCGGTGGATCCGAACGGGATCCGGCTGCATGTTCGGGAGCTGGTGGGGCGTTTCTCCGTCCCGCGTGACGTGATCGTGTTGGCGGAACTGCCGCGCAACGCCACCGGGAAGGTGCTCAAGCGACGGCTTCCGGCCGGCACTCGTCCACCCGAGGGCTCCTGACCGTTCCCGTGGGTGGAGGTCGGTTCGCGGACGCGAGCCGACCTCTTTGCTCCATTTACATTGCGCACAAGGTGATTGTGGGCTTTGACATCGGGTGCGTGGTTACTACGATGTCGAGTGATGCCCGACCGTTCCCCCGCCCCCAAGGGCGACTTCGCACTCCCGCCAGTCGACGAGCAAATGTGCTTCGCGCTGTACGCGGCGTCCCGCGCTGTCACCAACCTGTACCGCCCGTTGCTCGATCCGCTCGGTCTGACCTACCCGCAGTACCTCGTGATGATGCTGCTGTGGGAGCGAGGCGGGTGCTCGGTCAAGGAGATCGGCGCGGTGCTCCAACTCGACTACGGAACCCTTACCCCCCTGCTCAAGCGGCTGGAGACCAACGGGCTGCTCCGTCGGGATCGTGATCCCGAGGACGAGCGTTCGGTGCGGGTCACTTCCACCGACGAGGGCCGCGCCCTCCGCGCCCGCACTCGGGGCATCCCCGAGGCGATCGGGCGGGTGATCGACCTTCCGGACGAGGAGTTCGAGGCGACCAGACTCGCGTTGCGCAGGCTGACCGCCAACGTGCTCGCGGGCGAGGCACGGGTCGCCGAGGAGACCTGAGGGGGAGGAGCGGAGGACGGGCACCACGGGGGTCGTGCCCGTCCTCCGAAGGCCGGGAGGGGAATGGAGCGGGGCGGGTGGGCCGATGGCCCGCCCGCCCCGCGTCTTTCGCTCAGCACCCGTCGACGGTGTGCTCCCAGTGGCCCGGTGAGGTCTCGGTGAGGGAGGTCGTCACGGCCGGGTTCCACAGGCCGAGCGGGTCGTCGGAGCCGGCCGCGTAGACCATCCCGAACCGGTGCTCCGCGCGCCCCTCGGTGACGTGGGCGTAGTTGCTCGCGGTGACGCACTCGCCCGAGGGCGGATCGGTGGGTTCCTCCGTCGGTGGGTCGGTGGGTCCGACCCCACCGTCGATCCCCCAGAACTGCGCCGTGTACCCACTGGAGCAGACCGCGTCGAGGAAGTAGGCGCCGGCGGTGCCGCAACCCGAGCCGGGGTCGACCGGGGTTCCGTGGCCCAGACCGGAGACGGAGTAGTGGGCGATGGCTGCGTCGTCGGGCCCGCCTCCGTAGTACGAGGCCGTTGTGGATCCGGGCAACTGCTCGGTGGTGTCCGGATCGGTGGGCACACCGCCCGCGTTCGCCCACTGGGCCACCGAGGCGTCCCCGTTGGCCGGGGCGACGGTGGTGTCGGAGGTACCGTGCCAGACCGCGACCCGGGGCAGGTCGGCCCCGTCCGGTAGCTTGGCGCGGATCTCGTCGCCCCACTGTTCGGGTGTGCGGTCCTTACCCGGGTTCATGCAGGTGAAGGCGTCGACCATGCCGGTGGCGCAGCCGACGGGGACACCCGCGACGATGCTTCCGCCGGCGAACACGTCCGGGTAGGCGGCGAGGAGTTCGGCCGCCATGGCACCGCCCGCGGACAGTCCGGAGACGTATACGCGATCCGCGTCCAGTCCGTGCGCGTCGATGGCGTGTTCCACCATCGAGCGGATGGATCGGGCCTCACCGGAGTCGCGGGCCACGTCGCCGGGTTCGAACCAGTTGAAGCAGCTCGTGGCGTTGTTGGCGCTGCTCTGTTCGGCGTAGACGAGGGCGAACCCGGAGGCGTCGGCCTGTTCCGCCCAGCCGGAGTGCTGGTGGTAGGCGGCGGCATCCTGGGCGCATCCGTGCAGGAGTACGACCGCGGGTGCGCCCGCGGGGAGGTCGTCGGGGACGTACTCGTACATGGAGAGGGCGCCGGGGTCGGTGCCGAAGGAGGGCACCGGGTCCAGGGTCGCGGCGGAGGCTCGTGGGGCCAGGGCGACGATCGTCGCGGCGACCAACAGGAAGGCCGCGGCCAGGGCGATGATCGGCGGCAGGTACCTGGCGGGGGCTGACGGAGGTGGACTGCTCTGGGGGTGCATGTACGGCTCCGGGGGTCGATCAGCGGGGGTGGTTCGGCCGAACCCTGACTTGGAGCCTAGGCAGATTGTGATGTGGACAACATGTGCGAGAGACCCCGATCACTTAGGCTGTTCGAGTGGGAACCCCACAGGAGACCCCTCGCCCATGGCGGATCACCACATGTCCCATCCCAGAGGTGTGTTCATCGGAGCTATCCCCCACGGTCCCACCCCGTCCTAGTTTGCTGACATGACGACAGAGGCTTCCCCCCACACCGCCCAGGTCGACCTCACCGACAGGATCGCGCTGGTGACCGGTGCAGCCGGCGGTATCGGCCTGGCCTGTGCCCGCAGACTGTCCGCCGCCGGAGCCTCGGTACGTTTGGTCGACGTCGACGGTTCCGCGCTCACCGCCTTGGAGAAGGAGGGCGTGGGCGAGGCCGTCGAACTGGACCTGACCGACCTGGATTCCGCGGAGGAGGCGGCGCGCGGCGCCGACATCGTGGTCAACAACGCCGGAGTGCAGACGGTCGCGCCCGTGCAGGACTTCCCCCCGGATCGCTTCTCCCTGATCCTGCGGCTCATGCTGGAGTCCCCGTTCCGTCTGGTGCGGGGCTCGCTGCCCCACATGTACGAACGTGGTTGGGGCCGGATCGTCAACATCTCCTCCGTGCACGGACTGCGCGCCTCCGCCTACAAGTCGGCCTACGTCGCGGCCAAGCACGGCTTGGAGGGGCTCTCCAAGGTGATCGCTCTGGAAGGCGCGGAGCGGGGGGTGACGTCGAACTGCGTCAACCCCGGTTACGTGCGGACCGCCCTGGTGGAGAAGCAGATCGCCGATCAGGCCACGGCGCACGGTATCCCCGAGGAGCATGTGGTGTCCGAGGTGCTGTTGGCCCGGACTCCCGTGAAACGCCTGATCGAACCCGCGGAGGTGGCCGAACTGGTCGCCTACCTGTGCAGTGACGACGCCTCGTTCATCAACGGAGCGTCGCTCCCCGTCGACGGAGCTTGGAGCGCGAGCTGAACACCACCCCGGAACCCCCTCGCGGGGATGGCCCGGCGGACGCCGGGCACCAGGCGTTCTTCCTGGATCTGCTGTTGCGCGACGCACCGGCCGTGGAGTACGAGCGGCCGGTGCTTCGCGCGCGTTCGGGTGGCGCGGACGCGGACACGGTCTCGGCGTTGGAGGAGGCCAAGTTCGCGGCGCTGCGGGTGCGGTCGGTCCTGCGTGACCGGCAACGCCGTGAATCCGAATTGAGCGCGTTGTTCGAGACCGCCAACGACCTGGCGGGGATGCGCAGTCTGGACCAGGTGTTGCAGGCCATCGTGGAGCGGGCCCGGCATCTGTTGAGCACGGACGTGGCCTACCTGACCCTGAGTGACGCGGAGGCGGGGGACACCTACATGCGGGTGACCGCGGGTTCGGTGTCCGCCGTTTTCCAGAAGGTGCGGTTGGCCCCTGGCAAGGGGCTGGGCGGTCTGGTGGCCACCACCGGACTGCCGTACGTGACCGCGAACTACTTCACCGACCCCCGTTTCGAGCACGCGGAGAACATCGACCACGCGGTACGCGAGGAGGGCCTGGTCGCGATCCTGGGCGTGCCGTTGAAGATGAACGGGCGGGGCATGGGGGTGTTGTTCGCCGCGAACCGACGGGAGCGGCCCTTCGCTCACTCCGAGGTGGCGTTGTTGTCGTCGCTGGCCACCCACGCGGCGATCGCGATCGACAACGCGAACCTGATCGACGACACCCGGCGTGCCTTGGACGAGTTGCACACGGTCAACGAGAGGTTGCAGCGGCACACCGCGTCGGTGGAGCGTTCGGCCGCGGCACACGACAGGTTCACCGACCTGGTGCTGGGTGGTGGCGGGGTGCGCGAGGTCGCGGCCGCGGTCGCCGAGGTGTTGGGCGGTTCGGTGCGCATCCACGACCGGACCTCGGAGGTGTCGGTGACCGCGTCGCCCTCGGGTGAGGTGAACGATCCCTCCCCGGGCGGCGATCCCTTGGCGGAGGGGGACGACGAGGTGGCCGAGGCGGTGCGTTCCTCCTTGGCGAGCGGCCGCGCGGTGGCCGTGGACGACGCCTGGGTGGCGGCCGCGGCGGCGGGAGGCGAGCCTCTGGGCACGCTCGTGCTGCGCGGCGTGGCGCTGGACGGCACGGACCAGCGGGTGTTGGAGAGGGCCGCCATGGTGACGGCCCTGCTGCTGCTCATCCGACGTTCGGTGAGCGAGACCGAGCACCGGGTCCGCGGCGATCTGCTCAACGAGTTGCTGGAGGTGCCGGCGCGGGATCCGGTGTCGTTGCGTCAACGGGCGGCGCTGTTGCAGGCCGACCTGGACGCGCCGCACGTGCTGGTGGTGGCCGAGGCCGTGGGCGCCGATCCACATCGGCTGCGATCGGCGGCGTCGTTCGTGGCCGAGACCACGGGCGGTCTGGCGACGAGCCGGGGTGGTCGGTTGGTGTTGGCGCTTCCGGGGTCGGATCCCTCCGAGGTGGGGCGGCGGGTGTGCGCGGAGCTGTCCGCCGCCGCCAACGGTCCGGTGACGGCCGGTCTGGCCGGGCCCACCGGCGGGCTCGGGACGTTCCTGGACACGTTCACCGAGGCGGTTCGCTGCCTGCAGACGCTGCGGGCACTGGGCCGGGAGGGCGATTGCGCGACCATCGAGGACCTGGGGTTCTCCGGTCTGCTGCTCGGCCAGAACCGGGACGTGTCCGGGTTCGTCTCCGCGACCTTGGGTCCACTGCTGGAGTACGACGAACGGCGGAACACACTGCTCGTGGAGACCCTGGGGGCCTATTTCGCGGCCGGGGGCAACCTGTCCCGCGCCAAGGACGACCTGCACATCCACGTGAACACCGTGGCGCAGCGCTTGGAGCGGATCGGGCAGTTGATCGGGACGGACTGGCAGCGCCCCGACCGCGCCTTGGAGCTACAACTGGCCCTGCACCTGCACGGTCTCCTCGACAAGGGCGTGGACCTGCTCGGCGACCAGGGCGGCACTTGAGGAGAACAGCGGGCTGTAGTGGTTGTCCTCGGGCAGTTCCGTGACGCGCACGGACTCGGGGAGACCGGCGAGCCGTTCGGACGTGTACAGGCCGGGGCTCTCGTCCATGAGTCCGCGCGCGGTCCACAGCAGGTGGGCCGGGCAGGGCAGGCGGTGGATCGCGCCGAGTACCTCCTCGTCGGACACGACCTGGGCACCGTCGACCCGCACGGCCTCCTCGTCGCAGGCCGACCGCTGTCGCGGTGGTTCGCCGACCAGGTCGCGTAGGACGTAGTCGTCCACCCAGGTGCTCCAGCGCCCGACGAAGGCCGGGTGCTCCTTCCAGAAGTCCCGGTAGGCGTCGGGGGACTCGAAGGTCATGCGCAGGCGGGCCATCGCCGGGCCGATGACGGCCTCGATGTCGGTTCCGGGCGGCACGGGCAGACCGAAGCCGCCGTCCACCAGGAGCAGACCGGACACCCGCTCGGGGTGGCGTACGGCCAGTAGGGCGGCGACGAACGCGCCCATGGAGTGGCCCACGACCACGGTGCGCCGTACCCCGCGGCCGTCGAGTACGGCGAGGAGGTCGTCGACGTGGGCCGCCAGTCCGTGTGGTCCGGGCAGGTGCCCGCTGGCGCCCCGGCCGCGCAGGTCCGGGGCGATGGTCGGGGGTCCCCCGAGCTTCGCGAGTTCGGTCGCGGTACGGGCGAACGAGTGACCGTTGGCGGTGATTCCGTGGACGGCCAGGACCGGGACCCCGGGGCCGGAGCCCCAGGTCGTCACGGCCAGGTCGCCCCCGACAACGGGGACGGTGTGTTCGTCCCCGTCGCTACGGGAGGGTGTGGTCACGCGTGGTCCGCCTTTCGTGTGCGTTCGGTACGCCGGTCCCGGACGGCGGCCTTGATCCGTCCCGGGAGGGCGACGAGGCCGCCGGGGAAGAAGAACACCATCAGGACGAAGAGCGTGCCGAGGATGAAGAGTGGTTGGGAGAGCGGGGCGCCGATCCAGGTGGGCAGGGCGTCGAAGGCCCCACCCGACTGAAGGAGCCGGTGTTCGGCGTAGGTGTAGAGGGCCGCTCCGAGGAGGGGTCCCCATCGGGTGCCCGCGCCGCCCAGGGCGACCATCACCAGGAGGGTGAGGGTGAACTCGGCGGTGGTGATGCCGGGGGTGACCCCTCCGTTGACCAGGAGGTAGGCCACGCCGCCGAGGGAGGCCAGGCCACCGCCGACGGTGAAGGCGACCAGCTTGTAGGGGTAGGGGTTGATGCCCAGGACCGCGACGCGCTGTTCGTTCGCGCGGATGCCCTGCCAGACCCGGCCCACGGGCGAGGCGCACAGCCACCAGACCACACCCAGGACCACGACCAGGTAGCCGACTGCCACCCAGTACAGGTTGACGGTGTTGACCACGCCCACGAACGCGTCGGGGACGGCCTCGGCGCTGAGGGAGAGCCCTTCCTCGCCGCCGGTCCAACGGCCGGGGTCGCGGGAGATGAGGATGGATCCGGCCTCGGCGAAGGCGAGGGTGACCATGGCCAACGCGATGCCGTTGACGCGCAGCGACACCGCGCCGAGCAGTAGGGCCAGGAGGGTTCCACCGGTCACCGAGATCACGGCCGCCCACAGCAGGGGCAGCTCCAGGACCGACATGAGCAGCGCGGCGACGTAGGCGCCGCAGGCGAAGTAGAGGGCGTGTCCGAAGGACAGCAGTCCCACCCGCCCGTAGAGCAGGTCGTAGCTGGTGGCCAGACCACCGAAGACCAGGCACAGCGCGAGCAGGTGCAGGGTGGACGGGCTGTTGAGGGCGCCCTCGAACAGCCCGGGGACGTACAGGGTGGAGAAGGGCAGGGACAGCGCCACCACGAGGACCACGGCGGGCACCGCCCACCAGGGCAGGGAACGGCGTCGCCGCACGTCGGAGATCTCGGGCCCCTTCGAGGGGCCGGTGGTCTCACGGAGGGTCGTGTCGGTGTCGGTCATCATGCCACCCTCTCCGCGGACTTCTTCGCGGTCAGGCCGCCCTGTCTGGTGAGCAGGACCGCGGCCAGCACGGCGACCACGGCGATGTCACCGAGGCCGGCGACGGTGTAGTAGTTGGCGAACTGCTGGATGAGGCCGACCGTCACCGAGGCGATCGCGCAGCCGGTCAGCGAGGTGGTGCCACCGATCACGACCACGATGAACGCGAAGATCAGTAGCGACATCCCCTGGGTGGGTGTGACCACCCCGAAGTAGAGGCCGCCCAGGGGACCCGCCAGCGCGGCGGCGGCCCCACCGATCGCGAACACCAGGGTGAACGACTTGCGCACGTCGATGCCGAGCGCGGTGACCATGGCGCGGTCCTGCACGCCCGCGCGGACGATGAGCCCGTAGCGGGTGCGGGAGTTGAACAGCGACAGGGCGACGAACACCACGATCGCGGCGAGGATCAGCAGGTAGCGGTCCTTGGGCACGTTGACGCCCAGCAGGGGGAGCGTGCCCGACACCAGTTCCGGTTTGGGGAAGGTGTGCGGGTCGGCGCCCCAGATCGCCTGGATGAGCGCGGGAACGGCCAGGCTCAGGCCGACGGTGGCGAGGATCTGTTCGCGGTGTCTGCCGTACAGCGGCCGGATCACGCATAGTTCGACCAGGACGGCGGCGAGCGTTCCGGCCGCCACACCGAAGACCATGGCCAGCAGGAAGCCCACCCCGGCCGGGCCGGCACCGGGCAGGTACTGGGCGGCCCACCAGGTGCCGTACGCACCGATGGCCAGGAACGCGCCGTGGGCGAAGTTGAGGACGTCCATCAGGCCGAAGATCAGGGACAGGCCCGAGGCGATGAGGAAGTACAGGGCACCGAGGCCGAGCCCGGTGATGATGAGGAGTACGACGGTGCTCATGTGGTGTCCACCCGCCTGTCGGTGGGTTCGTCGGTGGCGGTCCGTGCCACGCCGAGGAGGGAACGGACGCGCTCGGCGTCGTCGAGGAGCTCCGACGCGGAACCGGTGTGGATGACGCTTCCGGCGTCGATCACCACGGCCTGGTCGGCGACCCGGCGGACCAGGGAGAGGTTCTGTTCCACGAGCAGCACGGGGACGCTCTCGGCGGCGGTGGCCACCGCGTCGGCGACCTCGCGGACGATCCGGGGCGCCAGGCCCTTGGTCGGTTCGTCGACGATGAGCAGCCGGTTGTCGTTGAGCAGGGCGCGTCCGATGGCGAGCATCTGCTGTTGGCCTCCGGAGAGGGTGCCCGCCGGTTGGTTCGCCCTCTTGCGCAGTTCCGGGAAGAGCTCGTGGACGAGGTCGTAGCGTGGTTCGCCCGGGCGTCGTTCGGCCAGGCGCAGGTTCTCGGCGACGGTGAGGGCCGCGAAGATCCCGCGTTCCTCGGGCACGTAGCCGATGCCCTTGGTGACGATGGCGTGGGTGGGTCGTTCGGTGATGTCGGCGCCGTCGAAGACGACCCTGCCGGTGCGCGGCACCAGGCCCAGGAGTGCCTTGACCGTGGTGGTCTTGCCGACGCCGTTGCGGCCGAGGACCGAGGTGACGCCGTGGTCGGGCACGGAGAAGGACACTCCCTGGAGGATGTGCGATCCCTCGATCCACACGTGCAGGTCGTCCGCTTCCAGGAGCGGCGCGGGCGCGCTCACGCGCCGTCCCCGAGGTAGGCGGCCTGGACGTCGGGGTCGGCCATGGCGGTCTCGGGGTCGGCGTAGGTGAGAAGGGCACCGTGGTGCATGACGGCCAGTCGGTCGGCCATGTCGAGGAGCACCTCCATGTGGTGTTCGACCATGAGGACCGTGCATCCCTGTTCGCGGTGCACGTCCTGGATGACGTTGGTGAGTTCGCCGATCTCTCCGGCGCTGACCCCGGCCATGGGTTCGTCGAGGAGGATGAGCCGGGGCCCGCGGGCCAGGAGGAGGGCGAGTTCGAGCTTGCGTTTGTCGCCGTGGGAGAGATCCCCGGCGAGGTGGTCGACGCGATGGGAGAGCCGGACCAGGTCCAGGACCCGGGCGGCGTCCTTTCCGCCGGTGGGGGCGGCCAGGCGCCAGAAGCGGCGGGACTCCCCCGTGCGGGCCTGGACGGCCAGACCGACGTTGGCGCCGACGGTGAGGTCGGCGAAGACACTGGAGGTCTGGAAGGTACGGCCCATGCCCAGGCGTGCCCGGCGGTGGGACGCGTGGGGGGTGACGTCCTCGCCCGCCAGCCGGATCGTGCCGCCCGTGGGCTTGGTGAGGCCGCTGACCAGGTTGAACAGGGAGGTCTTGCCCGCCCCGTTCGGGCCGATGAGGGCGACGAACCCGCCTTCCTCGACGGACATGGTGATGTCGTCGACGATGACGGCGCCGCCCACGGACCAGCTCAGGTTCCGCAGTTCCAGGACGGACGTGGCGGTGTCGGGCGCGGTCGCGCCCCCGTCGGGCGCGGTGGTCGCGCCCGACGGTGGGGTGTGGGTGCTCATGACTACTCCGCGATCGCGGGTTCGACGTCGGCGGCGGGGATCTCCGCGACGAGTTCGGGGTGGGCGTCGTCTCCCTCGCCGACCAGTTCGACCTGGTACATCGGCTGGATGAGGGCGTGGTCCTCGGAACGGATGTGGATTTCGCCCTTGACGCCGTCGAAGGTCCAGCCGGACAGGGCGTCGACGCGGTCGGCGGTCTCGTCGCCGGCGGTGGCGGCCTGCACGACCATCTGTGCGGCGGTGAAGCCGTCGGGGGTGAACAGGTCGACCTCGCCGCCGTCGGCCTCGATGGTCTCCTTGAGGATCTGCGCGATCTCGGTTTCGGAGGCCCCGTCGAAGTAGTGGGACAGGAAGGAGATGCGGTCGCCGGCCTCACCGAAGATCGGGTAGGAGGGTTTGATGTCGAGCCCGGTGACGACCTCGGTGGAGTCGAGGATGCCCTGCTGGTCGAGGGACTGCCACATGGCGGAGGCGGTCTCGCCCGCCCAGGCGACGAAGACCAGGTCGGGGTCGGCCTGGTTGACCTGCTCGGCGAAGGGGGTGAGGTCGGTGGTGTCCGGTGGGGCCAAGACGCTGTCGACGTTGGCGCCCTCGGCTTCGAGGACCTCGGTCGCGGCGCCGACGTTGTCCTGACCGAAGGCGTTCTGTTGGGCGAAGACGACGACGTCGGAGTCCTCGGGGTCGTCCATGAAGCTGGCGGCGGCGAGGATGTCCTGGTAGGTCTGGCGACCGGAGCGGAAGGTGTTGTCGTTGATCCCGGTGACGGCGTCGGTGGCGGCGGCCCCGGAGATGAACAGGATGTCGTTCTGTTCGGCCAGGGGGGCGACCTGCACGGCGATGCCCGACGCGGTCGAGCCGGCGATGATGCCGTGCCCCTCGCCGATCAGTTCGCGGGCCGCGGAGATGGCCTTGTCGGGTTCGCCGGCGTCGTCGAGGTAGGTGACCTCGATCTGGCGGCCCTCGATCTCCCGGGTGTCGTTGGTGGCATGGTCGAGGCCGGCCTCGAAGCCCTGCCGGTACTGCTCGCCGTAGGTGGCCAGCGGACCGGTCGACGAGTAGACGATGCCGACCTTGATCGGCCCTTCGCCGTCGGTGCCGGCGGCGTCGCCAGGACTGCCGCAGGCGGTCATGGTGAGCGTGGCCGCGATGGCTCCGGCGGCCAGAGGGGTCTTTCGCATGTTCTTCCTCCAGTCGGCACCCGCCGTTGGTCGCGGCGCGACCCACAGGGGGATGAGGGGTGCCATCCCGAAGTTAGATCCGTGGTGATCGGTTTCACATGTAGCTGAGGCATACATTCGAACGCGAATCGGTGTAGTTAGTGCCCACAGAGTCGAAGTCCCCTCCGAAGGGGGTGTGGACGCTACCGATCAGCAGGGGCCTTGGTCGGACCAGGCGCCCCACTCACCGCCGACGTTCGGTGGGATGGCCATGGTCCACCGTCGGGCCTCGTACACGCGTCCCTCGTACTGGACACGGTCACCGGAGTCATAGGTGGCTCCCGAGTCCCAGGCCTGGGCGGAGCACTCGGCGGGTGCCTCCGGTTCCTCCGTGTCCGCGCCCTCCTCGGGGTCGGAGCCGGCCGCCTCGTCCTCGGTCCCCTCCGGTTCCTCGACCTCTTCCGGGCCGGTGGAAACGGTGAGGGTGACCTCTCCGTCCTCGGGGAGGACCGTGCCGGGTTCCGGGTTCTGGGCGGCGACCCACCCCTCGGTGACGGTCTCGCTGGACGTCTCCACCACGGTGGTGGTCAGCTCCAGTGATTCGAGGGCGGCGGACGCCTCGTCCCGCGTCATGTCGGTCAGGGTGGGCACGATGACCCCTTCGCTGACGTGGAGGGTGATCCCCTCCTCGCGGTCGCCGTCCTCGCCCACCTCGGGGATGGTGGACAGGACGGTGCCGGGGTCGTGGTCGGCGGAGTGTTCCCGGACCACCTCGATCTCGTCGAAGCCGCTGTCCCGCAGGAGGTCGCGGGCCTCCGACTCGGTGCCGCCCACCACGTCGGGCACCTCCACGTACCTCGCCCCGATGGACAACGAGAGCAGGACCGTGTCGCCCTCGCCCAGTTCCGTCCCGGCTGCGGGGTCGGTCGCCGCGACCTCGCCGGGTTGGGCATCGTCGCTGTAGGTCTCGTCGTAGGAGTACGCCAACCCCAGCTCCAGGGCTTCGAGCTCCACCTCGGCCATCTCGGTGGTGTAGCCGAGGAGGTCGGGGAGTTCGGCGGTGTCGTCGGGCACCAAGGCCCAACCGGCGGCGACGAGCACCAAGGCCAGGACAGCCACGATCGCGAGGAACGGGGCGCGGCGCCACAGGGGCACGGGGTGCTTCACCGTGGGTTCGGCCTGGGCTTCGACCACCGGGATCGGTTCCGTGCCCGGACCCGTGTCGCCGGCCGGTCCGGGCAGGGACCGCGCGACCCGTTCGACCATGGCGAGGTACTGGCCGGCGTCGCGAGGCCGGTTCCTCGGGTTGGGCTCGGTCGCGTCGGCGACGAGTTCGTCCAGCTCCGGTGCCAGGCCGGGGACCAAGGAGGAAGGGGACGGCACGGTGTCGTCGTCGAACCGGTGCGAACCCGTCAACAGGGTGTGGAGCAGGCTGCCGACCGCGTGGACGTCGGTGCGGGGGGTGACCCCCTCGATGCCGAGCATCCGGAAGCCGGTGACCGTCACCCGGCCCTCACCGTCCAGGACCACGCTCCGGGGGCCGAGCCCACCGTGGACGACGCCTTGGTCGTGGGCCTCGTTGAGCGCGGTGAGCACGCCGGTGACGATCGTCAGGGCGGCGTGCGGCGCGTACCGCAGTCCCCGTTCTCCCCCTTCGAGCACCTGGGCGATGGTCTGGCCGGGGAGGTGTTCGGTGACCGTGTACACGAGGTCGCCGTCGACGCCCTCTTCCAGGATCCGGGCCAGACCGGGGGCGTCGACACGGGCGAGGGACCGCGCGCGGCCGAGGAAGGCCTGCATGTTCGCGGGGTCGGCGGCGACCTCGGGGGCGAGAAGGGTCACCGTGACGGGCCGGTCGGCGTCGGTGCCGGAGTACTCGGACACCGTTCCGTCTCCTCGGAGGCGGTCACCGATGAGCACACGGCCGCGCAGCGTGAGACCGGTGTGGGGGTCGGGGGTCATGAGTCGGATTGTACGGTGCCGAACCCTCACATAACGTCTTCGATCAGGCCGAATTCGGACGATCACCCGGCGCTAGTCTGGTACTTCCGACCCTTCCACCGCCCCTGTGAGGTGCCGTGATCCCCTCCGCCGTGATCGACCGTGCCGCCGGCGCCCTGCTGGGCACCGCGTGCGGGGACGCCCTGGGCGTCCCCTACGAATTCGCCCCTCGTCTGGCCGAGGATCGAACACCCGAGATGGTCGGCGGCGGGTTGGGTCCCTACGAGCCGGGCGAGTACTCCGACGACACGCAGATGGCTGTGTGCATCGCCGAGGCGCTCCGCGACCACGACGAACCCCGTTCCCCGGATGCGCTGGAGCGGACCGCTCGGAGATTCCTGACCTGGTTCGGCGAGGGCGCCTCCGACGTCGGTGTGCAGACCACCCGAGTCCTGGAGGACACCGTTCGGGCCCTCGCCGAGCACGGGGGCGGCGCCGCCGAGGCCATGACCCGTCGCTCCGAGCGGATGTTCGAGGCGGGGGAGCGGTGCGCGGGCAACGGTTCGCTGATGCGCACGGCTCCACTGGCCTTGGCCCACCTGGACGACCCTGAGGGTCTGGCGGAGAGCGCCACCCGGTACAGCCGGCTCACCCACGGCGACCCGTTGGCCGCCCAGGCCTGTGTGCTGTGGTCCGAGGCGATCCGGCACGCGATCGTGCACGGCACCTACGACGGAGTGCGCGGCGGGCTGGACCTGTTGCCGCCGTCGGCGCGCGGGGATTGGGAGGCGCGGCTGGTCGAGGCCGAGAAGGAGCCGCCGTCCTTCTTCGCACCCAACGGTTTCGTGGTGTCGGCCCTACAGGCGGCCTGGTCGGCGATCGTCCACAGTCCCGTGGACGAGTCCTCGCCCGACCGCTACGCCGCACCGGTCATGGCCGCGGTGCGGGCCGGCGACGACACCGACACCGTGGCCGCCATCGCCGGGGCGCTGGTGGGTGCCAGGTGGGGGCGTTCGGCCATCCCCGCCCCGTACCTGGAGCTGGTGCACGGGTGGCCGGGCTACCGCGCCGCCGAACTCGGTGAACTCACCGAGGCGATCCTGCGGCGGCACTCCAAGTTCTGACAACCGAATCAGAGGTATAGACCACTATTTGAGCTTGGATACGGCACCGGCGATGGGGGAGATGCTCGCGAGTGTGGGTTCCGCGAGTCAGGCCCTCCCATCAACGTTTCGTCCTCCATCTCCGAGAAGTCCAGGACGTTCTCGGCTCGGTCGGGCTCGCCCCCGCACGTCTTCAGGGGACGGTCGACTTCGGAATACGACCGCCCGATGGCCGGGTACGGCCTTTTCCACTACCGGCCGTGCGGCATCATGGTGCCGCACGGTGCGGAACGCGAGTGGGGAGCGGTCATGACGGAGCGGATCGAGTGGGTGCCCGCGCTGGACCACCCTGAACTGATGGCCGAGCCGGTACGCAAGGCGGTGACCCGGTTCGACGGGTCGGTCCGTGCCGGAGCGATCGATCCGGAGGTCGCGGACACGGCGGCCTTCTGCGAGCGCTACGGACAGACCCTGGACACCAGCGCCAACTGTGTGGTGCTGGCGGCCAAGCGGGGTGGCGAGATCGAATACGCCGCCTGCATGGTCCTGGCCACGCAGCGGGCCGACGTCAACGGGGTACTGCGCAAGCACCTGGGCGCGCGTAAGGCGTCCTTCGCCCCGATGGACGAGGCCACCGAGATGACCGGCATGGAGTACGGCGGCATCACCCCGTTCGGGCTGCCGGAGGGTTGGCCGGTCCTGGTGGACAAGGCCGTCCATGACACCCCTTGGGTGGTCGTGGGCAGTGGCCTGCGCCGGTCCAAGCTGCGGGTCCCCGGCCCGCTGCTGGCGGAGTTGCCCGGTGCCGAGGTCCTGTCCTTGACGCGGTAGTCGCCATCAGTCGATTTGTCGACAAAACCATCTGTGGTCAAGGCGCGGCCCAGGTCGATTTCGACCCGGGCCGCGCCGTTTTGTCGATACGTCGCCCTCTCCCCAGGTCGACATGGCCACACGGCGACTTCTCGATATGCCTACAGCGGGGCGGCATGCCCTCTAGGTTGTTGCGGTAGCGCACCGCGACAGAAGGGTTCTCGACAGCTATGGGAGACGGGACCGGCGAGGACGGGCAGGTCGTACTTCGTGGCGTGACCGAACCCGCTACGGACCAGGCGTGGTTTTGGAACCCGGAATGGCGATCGGGAGAGCGGGAGGCCGACGGGCAGATCGCCACCGGTCGAACCGAGGAGTCCGAGAGCGCGAAGTCGATGTTCGACGCTCTCGACCGGTGAGGTGGACAAGCACCTTGGGGGCAAAGACATTGCAGCCATACCGGACCCGGTGGCACCTGACACCTTCACGGGGCAGAGGAACAAAAAGAGGGCCCACTCAGCTGAGGGGCCCTCGATTCCGACCTCAGCTTCTGCGGGTCGGTACAACAGCCAGCGTGGAAACCACTCCGTAGATCGAGCGGGCGGTGGATACCAGGGACCGAGTACTTTCCATGAGCTCCCCCACCTTCTTCATGGCCTCGCAGAGGCCGCTTACGCTCCACTTGCCTTCATCGTCGAGGATGTCCAGCTTCACCAGCACGAAAGGAAGGACTAGAATGAACGCGCCCGCTACTACCACCGGAATCGGACCGGTGACGCCGACGAAACTTATGGGCTCTACGAGTTATCAGCGCTCGAAGGGCGATATTCATTCCCATTATACAGTGAATATTTCATAAGCTCGTCTTCACCGGGGTCAGGCACAGACCCTGAGGTAGGTGCGGATCGCTTCGGTGAGGTCGTCGAACTCGCCCTTCCCGGAGTCGGCGAGCAGGTCGCCGACAGGTGCGTGGGGGCGGGGGAGCGGGGCGAGATAGGGACGCACCAGGGCGCCGGCGATCTGGTCCGGGTCGGGATAGTCGTCCTCCCAGCGCTGGGAGACCTCTTGGGCTATTGAGACCCAGGTCGGCGGGCTCGGGAAGTCGTCCGCCCGACTCCGGTGCTCGACCTGGCCACTCGGGAGCGCGAGTCGCTTCGGTGCGTTGGGAATGAAGAGTTGGGCCAGGACCGAGGCCAAAGTGAGGGCGAACAAGGCCCACAGGTGTTCGGTCAGGCTTCGGCAACGTCGGTGGTGTCGACCGATAGGGTGCTGCACGGTCATCCTCCTGGTGCTTGCAGGTGGTTGATCGGCCCGGTCCGGTGTGTCAGCACCGGTCCGGGCACTTTGCTTTTCAGGAGTAAGCGGCTGTCAGGGCTTCGTCGGCCGGTGGCCCAGGTGTCGGTGGGCGAGCAGGCGGAGCAGTTCCATGCGAGTGGGGGCGCTGATCCGTTCGTAGGGGTCGCCATCGCCGGACCAGCCGATGGGCCGGTAGGCGATGAACTCCTCGTGGGGTGGTCCGCCCTCGACGGTCATCTGCCAGTGCGGGTACAGCAGTTCGCACAGGACCCGTTCGGGCATCGGAAGAACATTCGCCCGAACCACCTGACGCTCGGCCGGTTCGACCAGGTCGATCAACTGCGTGGCCAGCTCGATGTCGCCTTCTTCGTGGGCCGCACGGAGGGCTTCGCGAACCAGGGCGAGGCGTTGGTTCAGAGCGTGGGTGGGAGCGGAGACTCGCAGTGCTTCCTCGGTGGCGACCAGGAAGTCGGTGGTGCAGGTGTCGATCATCAGCACGCCACCACCAGCCGGTGAAGCCCGGCCAGAACCGTGCGAAGGACTTCCAAGGGAGCGGTGTCCAACGGCCGACGCGGCGAAGGCACCGAGGGACGGGGCGAGCGCGGAGGACGGATCGCGGCGTAGGCGCGCACGCGGGACGCCCGGTGAGAGCGACGGCGGCTCGTGATCTCAAGAGCACACCGGCGCACATACGCCGGTTTGGAGAGGTTCAGGTAGCGCGGCATGGCGCGGCCCCTTCGTCAGGTGCCAGATGGGAGGTCCGGCCGATCGAGTCATCAGGAAGAGCACCGCATGATCGTGACCGCCAAGCCTGCCCATGCGGTGCCACGCTCAGCTCCGGCGGTCTCGGGCACACTGGATGTGTGATCGCCAACCACTCCACCGCCCACGCATCGGCGCCGAAATCGCCGAATTTATAGGGGCTAAACTTTCGCGCGTGACGACTGTAACCCCCCTCTTCGTTAGATGCAATAGGGGGGCTAAAGTTCTGGTGGAGTACCCGAAGTGAGGATTCACCTTGGACGCAAGGACATTGCATGACATCGCAGCCATGCCGGACCCGCTGGACAGAGCCCGCGCGGCTTCCGCCGCCATGACCAGTTTGCAAGGGCAGAGCGTGGAGCTCTCACGCATTCGCCGAGGAGCCATCATCGAGGCTCAACAGGGCGGGATGAGGCAGGAGGGCATCGCCCGGCACCTGGGTGTGTCCCCGGGCCGTGTGTCTCAAATGAAGAAGGCGGGCGGCGAGGAGCCCGCGCACAAAGCTCCGACCGGTCCGTTGGAACCTCAGCCCCGAGTTCTCGTCCAGCGCGCTCTGCCGACGCCGCCGAGCACACGCGGCTCCAAGTCGCTCTACCTGACCGAAGCCGAACAGCAGGGGCTCACTCCCGAGCGCAAGATGCTGTTCGTGGGCCAGGAGCCGGCGAACGAACATGTCGCCCAAGGCATGCAGGTAGAACCGGGAGATCCGATCATCGCCCGCCGCAAGATGTTCTGGGCCAACAGCGTTCCGGTCAGGATCTCGACGTCGTACTTCCGAGTGGACGTCGGCGAGAACACACGTCTCGATGGGGAGGGCTTCGTCCTCCCAACGCTCCAGGCTGCCATCGAGGACCTCGGGCACCGATTCGGCCATGCGGTGGAGACCCTGACCGCACGCCCCGCCACCCCTTACGAGGCCGATCTTCTGGAGATCCCCGGCGAGTGGGTCGTGCAGGTGCTCAGGGTCAGCTACTCCACCGACGACACTCCGATCCACGCCCTTGAAACGATCTGCGCGGCTTCCCGCCACACCTTCCCCATCGGCCAAGCTGTCGACAGCGATCAGTTCTGAGCACACAAGAATCGGCCCCGGCAGGCTACCGGGGCCGTTTTCTGTCCTGATGACTTTCCCGCACGCACTGTACCCGGGGATAGGGCGGCTGTGTAGACGATCCTGACCCCACTGAGCCGTTCCACATCAAGGATTTCAGGGCATTTCCAGGTGCAAGCGCAGCCGATCCGAAGGAGGTGGGCACACCGATGCCCACAGGAAACCCGTCGTATCTTCACTTCCGGAAGTCCAGCTACAGCCAACCCACCGGCAACTGTGTGGAGGTCGCCGACCTTCCTGGTGGGACCGCTGTTCGGGACACACAGAACAGGAAGAACGGTCACCTCGACTTCTCCACTGCGGAGTGGGTCGCGCTGATGTCCAGTGTGCGCCTGTAGTAGACGAGCGTTCAGGGATCAGGGCACGTTGAATCCTCAGCGGATGGGGCGACGGAAGCGGTACCACCGGGGGTTGGTCCGGTTCATGGGCCAGCCCAGGCCTTCGGTCGACGCGTCTTCCACGTCGACCAACTCCCATTCGGGGAATCCCGCCTCGACCTCCGCTCGCGACACCCCTTCGACCATTCGTCGATAGATCGACGGGCCGAAGGCGAGCATCAGCAGGGTGGCGCCCGGGTTGGCCAGGGCCGTGACCCCTCGCCCTTCGGCGGCGCGTTGACTCTCGTCGAGGCCCTGAAAGCAACCGATGTCGAGGAACAGGTCGAAGGTGCCGAGGTCGGGGGAGAGGTCGGTCGCGTCTCCGACGAGGTAGGTGACCTCGGCGGGGCCCTTCCGGCGAGCGGCTTCGATGGCGGCGGGAACGAGATCGACGGCGGTGGTCTCCCAACCACGTCCGACGAGTTCGGGGGTGAACTGCCCACGTCCGCAACCGATGTCCAGCGCGCGACCGGGGCTGTCTCGTTCCCGGGACTCGCGTTCGAGCCAGGAACGAAGTTGCGCCCCCGCGGCGGGACCGTAGCGCTCCCAGGGGGTGAAACCAAGACGGTACATCCGCGCGTAGTCGGTCATGGGTCCACGGTAAGTCGGCTTTCGAAGACGGCGAAAGTGCCCCGCGCCTTCCGCGGAAAGCACTGGTGGCACACGCTTGCGCAGGCACGGCCCTATTTACTGACCGATCGGTCTGTAATACTGTTCCAGCAGACCCGCCATCCGAGGAGAGGACCGTCAGGTGTCCGAAGTACTGGAGAGCTACGCCCAGGGGTCGTGGTTCACCCCCACGGACGAGGGCTCGCCCTTGGCCGACGCGAACACCGGCGAGACCGTCGCCCGCATCTCGAAGAACGGTCCCGACGTCGCCGGAATGGTCGAGTACGCGCGCACCGTGGGCGGCCCGGCCCTGCGAGAACTCACCTTCCACCAGCGGGCCAACATCCTCAAGGAACTCGCCAAGCACCTCATGGGGTACAAGGACGAGTTCTACGCGCTCTCCCACCGCACCGGCGCGACCGCCCGCGACACCATGGTCGACGTCGACGGTGGCTTCGGCACCCTCTTCAGCTTCTCCAGCAAGGGCCGCCGCGAACTCCCCAACGCGAAGGTCATCCTGGACGGCCCACTCGAACAGTTGAGCAAGGGCGGCACCTTCGTCGCCCAACACGTCTACACCTCCCGCCCGGGCGTGGCCGTGCAGATCAACGCCTTCAACTTCCCCGTCTGGGGCATGCTGGAGAAGCTCGCCCCCGCCTTCATCGCGGGCCTGCCCAGCATCGTCAAGCCCGCCGGTCAGACCTCCTACCTGACGGTGGCCGTGGTCAAGCGGATGGTGGAGTCCGGCCTGCTGCCCGAGGGTTCGCTCCAACTCCTGGTGGGCAGCCACCGAGGCCTGCTCGACGACCTGGGCCCGCAGGACATCGTCGGGTTCACCGGCTCGGCGTCCACCGGCACGATCCTGCGCAACCACCCGAACGTGGTCAGCGGCGGGGTCCAACTGAACGTGGAGGCCGACTCCCTCAACTGCTCGATCCTGGGTCCCGACGTCAAGCCCGAGGACCCCGAGTTCGACCTGTACGTCAAGCAGGTCGTCACCGAGATGACCGTCAAGGCGGGCCAGAAGTGCACCGCCATCCGACGCGTCATCGTCCCGACGTCGATGGCCGAAGCGGTCACCGAGGCCCTCATCGGCAGGCTCTCCAAGGTGAGGGTCGGCGCGGCCGACAACCCCGACGTGCGCATGGGCGCCCTGGTCTCACAAGACCAGCGCGAGGAGGTCCGCAAGGCGGTCAAGGCACTGCGCACCTCCAGCGAACTGGTGTTCGGTGACCCGGAGCGGGTCGAGGTGACCGGAGCCGACGACGAGTCCGGCGCGTTCATGTCGCCGATCCTGCTGCGGGCCGAGCCCGGCGCGAGGGAACCCCACGACGTGGAGGCCTTCGGTCCGGTCAGCACGATCATCACCTACGACACCGTGGGCGAGGCCGTGGAACTGGCCGCACGCGGCCAGGGCAGCCTGGTCGGTTCGCTGGTCACCAACGACGAGGACGTGGCCCGCGAGGTCGTCCTGGGCACGGCCCCCTGGCACGGCCGCATCCTGGTGCTCAACCGCGACGACGCCAAGGAGTCCACCGGCCACGGTTCCCCGCTGCCCGTCCTGGTGCACGGCGGCCCCGGTCGCGCCGGTGGCGGCGAGGAGCTGGGCGGTGTGCGCGGCGTCAAGCACCACATGCAGCGCACCGCGATCCAGGGCTCCCCGGACATGCTCACCGCGATCACCGGCCACTGGACCACGGGCTCGCGCCGGGACATCGGCGACGTGCACCCGTTCCGCAAGGACCTCACCGAGCTGCGGATCGGCGACACCATCGCGTCGGCCGAGCGCACCGTGACCCGCGCGGACATCGACCACTTCGCGGAGTTCACCGGGGACACCTTCTACGCGCACACCGACGAGGAGGCCGCCGCCGCCAACCCGCTGTTCGGCGGGATCGTGGCGCACGGCTACCTGGTGGTGTCGCTGGCCGCCGGTCTGTTCGTCGACCCGGCCCCGGGCCCGGTGCTCGCCAACTTCGGCGTCGACAACCTGCGTTTCCTCACCCCGGTGAAGGAGGACGCGGTCATCAAGGTGACCCTGACCGCCAAGCAGATCACCCCGCGCACCAACGCCGACTACGGCGAGGTGCGTTGGGACGCGGTCGTCACCGACCAGAACGACGAGGCGGTCGCCACCTACGACGTCCTCACCCTGGTCGCCAAGGGCGACGAGTAGCCGAACGGACAAGTAGCCGAATCGCCATGTAGCCGAGTCGACAGAGCGACAGGACGACACACGCAGACGCCCCCGGTCCGAGCACACGCTCGGACCGGGGGCGCTGTCATGCTGGGGATCTCGACGAAGGGGGAGCGACGTGCGTGAACGTGACCGACGAGTCCCGCCCCGGCGCACCACCACGCTGCGGGTGACCGAGGACTTCCACGCCCCGGTGGAGCGGGTGTTCGCGCTGATCATCAGCGAGGCCGGGTTCCTGGACGCCATGCCTCCCGGGGTGGAGGTCCTGGAGTGGCCCGAACCGTTCGAGGCCGATGCCGTCATGGATCTGCGCTGGGGCACGGCCGGGCTCTACCCGGTGCGCTGGAACGCCGTGATCGACGCCTTCGAGGCGGGGCGTTCGTTCAGCGACCTCCAGGTACACGGCCCCTTCCGATACTGGCGGCACACCCACCGGGTCGAGCCGTTCGGATCGAGCACCCGGCACACCGACGTGGTCGAGTTCTCCACCGGTCTGGGCCCGCTGGGCGACCTGGTCCTGGCCACCGCGCTCCGTGGCGCGTTCGGCCCACGCCTGCGCCGGATGCGCGCCACCCTCGAAGACCATCGGGCATGAGAAGCGCCCCGTCGGGTGCCGACTCCCTCCGGGGCGCTTCCGTTCGGCGTCACCACTTATAGGCGGGCGATGGCCTTGGCCGGGGCCTCCATGGCGTCGGCGACCACGCGCATGAAGCCCGCCGCCGCACCGCCGTCGCAGACGCGGTGGTCGAAGGCGAAGGACAGCTGCGTGATCTTGCGGACCGTCAGCTCCCCGTCGACGACCCACGGACGGTCGATGACGCGGCCGAGTCCGAGGATCGCCACCTGGGGATGGTTGATGATCGCGGCGCTGCCGTCGACCCGCAGTGACCCATAGTTGTTCAGGGTGAACGTGCCACCGGTGAGTTCGGCCGGGGTGGCCTTGCCCTCGCGGGCCCTCCGGGAGAGCTCCTTGATCTCGGTGTCCAGTTCGGCGGTGGTGAGCCGGTGCGCGCCCATGACGGCCGGGGCTACCAGGCCGCGGTCGGTCTGGACGGCCAGGCCCAGGTTGACCCCGTCGTACTGGACGAGTTCCTCGCGCTCGGTGTCCACCAGGCCGTTGAGCTCCGGGTGGGCTCGCAGACCGGCCAGGGCGAAGCGGGCGACGTAGGCGAGCAGGCCGGGACCTTCCGGATCGGACCGGCGTAGGCGCACCAGTTCGGTGGCGTCCACGTCCACCCACACGGTCGCCTCGGGGATCTCCTGACGACTGCGGGAGAGCGAGGCGGCGACGGACCGGCGGAACGCGCCCATCGGGGCCCGCCGGGACTCGGCCAGGCCGGTGCGGGTGTCGACGGCGCCCGGGGCCACCGGGGCCGGGGTGGGCGGGGGAGCGGGGGAGTGGACCGCGATCGGGGCGGACGGGGCCGGAGCGGTGGTGGAGGCACCGGCCGCCTCGATCGCGGAGCTTACGTCCCGTCGGGTGATGAGCCCGCCGGGTCCGCTTCCCTGGATGTCGGTCACGCGCAGCCCGGCTTCCCGGGCCATCTGGCGGACCAGGGGAGAGGTCACCAGGGGGACCCGACGGGTCGGGTTCGCGGGCTGGGATCCACGCGCCGGCGGACGGTCGCGGGGCCTGCGGCGCCGTCCCGTGGCCTGCGCTTCGGGGGTGCCGTAACCGATGAGGACGTTGCCCGAACCCGAGCCGGCGCGTTCCTCCTCGCGGTAGCGCTCACCCGCGGAGTCGGCGGCCGTGCCGGAGTCCACGGTGATGAGCGGCTTGCCGACCGCCATCACCTCGCCCTCCTGTCCGTGCAGGACGGTGACCGTCCCGGCGTAGGGGGAGGGGACCTCGACGATCGACTTGGCGGTCTCGACCTCGGCGATCGGTTGGTCGAGGGTGACGGTGTCGCCGACGGCGACCAGCCACCGGACCACTTCGGCCTCGGTCAGGCCCTCCCCGAGGTCGGGGAGGTCGAAGTTCTGGGCGGTCACTGGTCCTCCCACTGCAGGTCGTCGACGGCGTCGAGGATGCGGTCCACGCCGGGCAGTTGGTACCGCTCCAGCTTGGGCGGGGGGAAGGGGATGTCGAAGCCGGTGACGCGGCGGATCGGGGCGGCCAGGGAGTGGAAGCAGCGTTCGGTGACCCGGGCGACGATCTCGGAGGCCACGCTGGCGTAGCCGCTCGCCTCGGCGATCACGACGGCGCGACCGGTGGAGCGCACGGCGGCGCACACGGTCTCGTCGTCGAAGGGGACGGGGGAGCGCACGTCCACGACCTGGAGGCTGCGCCCTTCCTGCGCGGCGGCCTCGGCGGCCTCCAGCGCGGTGGGCACGGACGGCCCGTAGGCGATGAGCGTGGCGTCGGTGCCCTCTCGGCGGACGACGGCCTTGCCCAGGGCGGGCACGGGTCGGTCGAAGTCCACCTCCTCCTTGGCCCAGTAGAGCTTCTTGGGCTCCATGAACACGACGGGGTCGGGGGAGGCGATGGCCTCGCGCAGCAGGTGGTAGGCGTCCTCGGGGGTGGCCGGGGTGACGACCTTCAGGCCGGGGGTGTGCGCGTAGTAGGCCTCGGAGGAATCGCAGTGGTGCTCGACGCCGCCGATGCCGCCGGCGAAGGGCACGCGGATGACGATGGGCAGACCGACCCGGCCGCGGGTGCGGTTGCGGGTCTTGGCCACGTGGCTGGCGATCTGTTCGAAGGCCGGGTAGGCGAACGCGTCGAACTGCATCTCGACGACCGGGCGCATGCCGTTCATCGCCATGCCCACGGCCATGCCGACGATGCCGGACTCGGCCAGCGGGGTGTCGAAGCAGCGGTCCTCACCGAACTCGGCGGTCAGTCCGTCGGTGATGCGGAAGACGCCGCCGAGCGGTCCGACGTCCTCACCGAACACGTACACGGAGGGGTCCTCGGTGAGGGAGTCGCGCAGCGCCCGGTTGAGCGCCTGCGCCATGGAGAGCTTCTCGGTCGCCATGTCAGTTGCCCTCTCTGCTCAGTTCGTCGGCCAGGAAGGCGGCCTGCTCGTTCAGCTGTGGGGTGGGGTCGGCGAACACGTGCGCGAACAGTTCGGCGGGATCGGGGTCGGTGTTCTTCGCGACGCCCTCGCGCATGTGGGCGGCGACGGCCTCCGCCGCTTCGGCGATCTCGGCCCGCTTGGTCTTGGTGAGCACCCGCTTGCGCTTGAGGTACTTCTCCATGCGCGTCAACGGGTCGCGCTCCACCCACGGGTCGACCTCGCCGCCGTCGCGGTAGCGGGTGTCGTCGTCGGCGTTGGTGTGCGCCTGCATCCGGTAGGTGTGCGCCTCGACCAACCGCGGGCCCCCATCGGAACGGGCCGATGCGACGGCGCGCTCCAGGACGGCGAGGACCGCGGCGGCGTCGTTGCCGTCCACTCGCTCGCCGGGAACGCCGTAGCCGATGCCCTTGTGGGCGAGTGAGGGGGCGGCGGTCTGTCGGGCCAGGGGCACGGAGATGGCGTACTCGTTGTTCTGTACGAAGAACACGACCGGGGCCTTGAACACGGCGGCGAAGTTCAACGCCTCGTGGAAGTCGCCCTCGCTGGTGGCGCCGTCACCGCACAGCGCCATGACGACGGTGTCCTCACCGCGAAGGCGCGCGGCGTGGGCGACGCCGACGGCGTGCAGGAGCTGGGTGGCCAGCGGGGTGGCCTGGGGTGCGACGTTGTGCGCGTAGGGGTCGTAGCCGGCGTGCCAGTCGCCCTTGAGGAGGGTGAGGACCTCGACGGCGTCGACTCCGCGCGCGATGACGGCGGCGGTGTCGCGGTAGGTGGGGAAGAGCCAATCTCCGTCGGCCAGGGCGAGCGCGGCACCGGTCTGGCATGCCTCCTGCCCGTGGGAGGAGGGGTAGACGGCGAGGCGGCCCTGTCGGACGAGGGCACCGGCCTGGTCGTTGACCCTGCGGCCGATCACCAGGGAGGTGTACGCCTCCAGGAGGCGCTGGTTGTCGGGCATCGCGAGCCCGGAGCCGTCGACCGGGGTTCCGGTCTCGTCGAGCAGCTGTAGCGGCCGCTCGGAGGGGAGTAGGCCCTGGTGTTCAGCCATGCTGCAACCTCCTGGTGCGCGGAAGATCTGTATGCGGACATGGTGCTGTTTCCGGCCATCTGTTCGCCACAAACCGGACAGAATCAAGAAAATGTCATGAGGGAAGGACCAATAAGTGACAAAAGGTCTGAATATGTGACCCAGGACACCGCCGCTCGTGGACATGTGGCCCACGACTCAGGGGCGAGTGACCCTCACCCCACGTGTCGACCCATCGATTCGTCCCCACCTCGACTCGTCGCCGAACCGACACCCGGTGGGCTCACCGCGCCGCCATTCGGGTACCCGGGCGTCGTTAGCATGTACCGGTGCGGCGGACGGCCTGACCTGCGAGACGCCGCCGCGAACCGGACAACGCCAGGGCTACCAGGGGGAAACCAGACCGTGAGCGACGAGCGCGAGAACCTGACCTACGAGCTCTTCGGCACCGCCATTCGCGAGATGGCCCAGACGATCGCCGACGACGGGTACGAGCCCGACATCATCCTGTCCATCGCACGCGGCGGCCTGTTCGTCGCCGGTGGTCTGGGCTACGCCATGGACGTCAAGAACCTGCACGTGATGAACGTGGAGTTCTACACCGGCGTCGGCACCACCCTCGACATGCCCGTCATGTTGCCCCCGGTCCCCAACGTGGTGGACCTGAGCAACAAGAAGGTCCTGGTGGCCGACGACGTCGCCGACACCGGCAAGACCCTCAAGCTCGTGCACGACTTCTGCTCCGCGCACGTCGCCGAGGTACGTAGCGCGGTCATCTACGAGAAGCCGCAGTCGCTGATCAAGTGCGAGTACGTGTGGAAGCACACCGACCGCTGGATCAACTTCCCCTGGTCCGTGCTGCCTCCGGTGGTCGAGCGCCCCGACCAGGTTCGCGACGCCTGACCCCACGAATCGGCGTCGGAAGCGTCCAGCCCCGGTGTTTCACGTGAAACGCGGGGCGCTCCTCCCCGTCGACCTTTCCTTCGGCAATTATTCGGTCACCTGGGCATCACTCAGCGCAACCACGGGCAGGGGAGTGAGGGGAACACGACCGACACGGGGGACCGCCGACATGACCGACGTATCCAGCCAGGGGCCCGAAGCAGGCGACGAGCGCGAAGTGCTCACCAATCGCCAGGGCCACCCGGTCTACGACAACCAGAACCAGCGCACGGTGGGCGAACGGGGGCCCGCCACCCTGGAGAACTACCAGTTCCTGGAGAAGATCAGCCACTTCGACCGCGAGCGCATCCCGGAACGCGTCGTGCACGCGCGAGGGGCGACCGCGTTCGGCTACTTCGAGTCCTACGGCAAGTGGGGCGACGAACCGATCGAGCGCTTCACCCGGGCCAGGCTCTTCCAGGGCGCGGGTCGGCACACCGAAGTGGCCCTGCGCTTCTCCACGGTGATCGGCGGACGCGACTCCTCCGAGTGCGCGCGGGACCCTCGGGGTTTCGCCATCAAGTTCTACACCGAGGACGGGAACTGGGACCTGGTCGGCAACAACCTCGCGGTCTTCTTCATCCGGGACGCCATCAAGTTCCCGGACGTGATCCACGCGCTGAAACCGGACCCGGTGACCTTCCGACAGGAGCCGAACCGGATCTTCGACTTCATGTCCCAGACACCCGAGTGCATGCACATGATCGTCAACCTGTTCAGTCCCCGTGGCATCCCCTCGGACTACCGGCACCAGCAGGGGTTCGGCGTCAACACCTACAAGTGGGTGAACGAGACGGGCGACACCGTCCTGGTCAAGTACACGTGGATGCCCAAGCAGGGTGTGCGCAGCATGACCGAGGCCGACGCCGCCAACGTCCAGGCGGACGAGACCGGGCACGCGACCAAGGACCTGCACGAGGCCATCGACCGCGGTGACCACCCCGAGTGGGAACTGCTCGTGCAGATGATGAGCGACGACGAGCATCCCGAACTCGACTTCGACCCCTTGGACGACACCAAGACCTGGCCCGAGCAGGACTTCCCGCCCAAGCCGGTGGGTCGCATCGTGCTCGACCGCAACGTCTCGGACAACTTCGCCGAGAACGAGCAGATCTCCTTCGGTACCGGCGTCCTCGTCGACGGCCTGGACTTCTCCGACGACAAGATGCTGGTCGGCCGCACCTTCTCCTACAGCGACACCCAGCGGTACCGCGTGGGCCCCAACTACCTGCAGTTGCCGGTCAACCAGGCCAAGCACACCGAAGTGCGCACCAACCAGCGCGACGGGCTGATGGCCTACGGGCAGGACCAGGGCGGCGAGAACCCGCACGTCAACTACGAACCCTCCATCACCGGCGGGCTCCGGGAGGGGCGGTTCCCCACCCATGACGAGCAGGGGCCGCAGATCCGGGGGCGCCTGACCCGTAAGCGCATCGGTCGCGCCAACGACTATCAGCAGGCGGGGCAGCGCTTCAGGCTGATGGAGCAGTGGGAGCGCGACGACCTGGTGCACAACTTCACGGACCTGCTCTCCCAGTGCGTGCGCCCCATCCAGGAGCGAATGGTGTGGCACTTCCTCCTGGTGGAGGACGAACTGGGACTCCGGGTCGGCGAAGGGCTGGGGATCGCGCCCGGTGACGTGGCCGGCATGGAGCCCCTGCGCGGCCAGGACCTCACCGACGAGGACCGGGAGCGGCTGGCGAACCTGGGAGCGAACGGCCCCAGGGACGTGTCCGGGTTGACCATGACCCACTGCGTCCCCAACGAACGCCACGTGGTCGAGCGCTGAGGCGCCGTCCACCGAACGACGGCGCGGCCCCGGTTCGCCGTCGAACCGGGGCCGCGTCCCGTGTGAGGGGGCTACGTCTACTTGGCCCCGGCGACCTCCTCGACGTGCAGGTCGACGCCCTGGATGTCCTTCCTCACCAGGGAGACCGCCACGAAGGAGATCACGGACAGGACCACGATGTAGACGCCGATGGTCCAGGAGGCACCGAAGTTGGTCAGCAGCAGTTCAGCGATCATCGCGGCGAAGGCGCCGCCCAGGATGGCACCGAGCGCGTAGCCGATGGAGACACCCGAGTAGCGCACCTCCGCGGGGAACATCTCGGCGTACAGCGCGGACTGGGGGCCATAGCTCAGCCCGAAGGTCAGTGTGAAGACGAAGACGCCGAGGAAGTACATGTAGATGTTCCCGGTGTCGACCATGAACCACATCGGGATTGCCCAGGCGGCGAGTAGGACGTAGCCGATCTGGAAGGTGCGCACCCGGCCGATCCTGTCGCAGATCCAACCCCCGTACAGGGTGGAGATCAGCCAGCCGAAGGACGCCAGGGTGGTCGCGAGCAGGACCGGACCGCGTTCCATGCCCAGACCGAACTCCTCGACCGGACGCGAGGCGTAGGTCGCGAGGAAGGCGATGACCAGGTAGCCGGCGGCGTTGTTGGCGACGAAGATCAGCGCGGACAGGACGACCTCGCGGGTGTTCTCACGGAACAACCGACCCAGCGGGGCGGAGGACTTGGCCCGGCGCTCCTGCATGAGCTCGAAGACCGGGGACTCCTCGACCGTCTTGCGGATGAGGTGACCGATGATGATCAGCACGAAGGACAGCAGGAACGGGATGCGCCAGCCCCATTCGAGGAAGGCGTCGGCGCCGATGATCGCGGTGATCAGCCAGACCACGAAGGTCGCCAGGATCATGCCGCACGGCACGCCGATCTGCGGGTAGGCGCCGAAGTAGCCGCGCTTGTTCACCGGTGCGTGTTCCACCGACATCAGGGCGGCACCGCCCCACTCTCCACCGGCGGAGAAGCCCTGGAGCACGCGCATGAGGATCAGCATGATGGGCGCGGCCATGCCGATCTGGGCGTAGGTCGGCAGCAGGCCGATGGCGCAGGTGGCCAACCCCATCAGGATGAGGGTGGCGACCAGGATCTTCTTGCGCCCGAAGCGGTCGCCGAGGTGCCCGGCGACGATCGCGCCGAGCGGTCGGAAGAGGAACGAGATGCCGATGGTGGCGAAGGACAGCACCTGAGCGACGGCGGGGCTGCTCTCGGACAGGGGCGCCAGGAAGAGCGGGGCGAGTACGAGGCCCGCCGCCTGGGCGTAGATGAAGAAGTCGTACCACTCGATGGTGGTGCCGACCATCGTCCCCGCGAGGACCTTTCGCCTCTCCTTCTGGTCGAGTGGCCGGGGGCCGGGGGTCGCGGCGTCGGAAGTCGCCATCAATGCTCCGTATTTCTCAGCCGGCCGTGGCCGGATTCGCTGGCGGGGCCGCGACGCACACTCCGCTCCGGCCGCGACGGGTGTCACGACACGGAGGTATTTGGACGGTATGCGCCTGAGCCCTAGGACACCATGGCATGTGAGTCAGAGCACTTTCTACACCAGGGTCCAAATATTCGCAGCTGGGACCCTATGACCTGACCGAACGGTCGGTGGGGAACCATGGTTGTTCAGGCACTTCGAACACCACGCGACCACGCGGTCACGGTGAAGGGTCGACAAATCCGCACGGCGACAAGTCCACATGCTGAGACGCCGTGGGCGCCCGCCGCGGGGTACGGACGACGGTGCGCTACCCCGCCCGGTCCACCTGACGTCGGGCTCCGCGCACCTGGGGTACGTGCCGGGTTCCCTCCCCGTGACGGAGGCCGTGGCCGAGGAGGTCCTCTCGCTGCCCCTGTACCCCTCCCTCAAGGACTCCGATCAGGAGCAGATCATCACCGCTGCGCACGAATCGCTTGACGCAGTGTGACATCCTCCCGTGGCTGTCATCCGGTTTCCGTGACAGCGCGGTACTTACCCGTGTGAGAGCCGCGCTGTGACAGTGAAGGCATGTCCACACCACCGCTCACCGAACTCGCAGTCGAAGTCGACGGGCTCTGTTACTCCTACGGTTCGTTCCAGGCCGTCAAGGACGTCTCCCTGCGCGCCGGTCGAGGTGAGGTGTTCGCCCTGTTGGGTACCAACGGCGCAGGGAAGACCACCTCGCTGGAACTGATCCAGGGCTACCGGAGGCCGGACGAGGGCCACATCCGCGTCCTCGGCCTGGATCCCTTCCGCGACCGCCGCGACCTGCGTCGACGAACCGGCTTCATGCTCCAGGAGGCCGGTTTCCTCACGGAGATGACCGTCCGCGAGATGACACACCTCTGGAGCTCCATCTCGGGTCGTGTCGACGACGTGGACTCGGTCCTGGAGCGCGTCGAACTCTCCCACCGTGCCGGGGTCCGTCTGGACAAGCTGTCCGGCGGCGAGAAGCGACGCCTGGACATCGCACTGGCGGTGTGGGGCTCCCCCGAGCTGGTGGTGCTCGACGAGCCCACCACCGGGCTGGACCCCGAGTCCCGTCGGCGCCTCTGGTCCATGGTCGACGAGCTGCGGTCGAACGGCTCCACCATCATCCTGACCACGCACTACCTCGAAGAGGCCGAGTCCCTGGCCGACAGCCTGGCCATCATGCACCAGGGACGTGTCGCCGTCGCCGGGACCAAGCGCGAGGTCCTCGCCTCGTACCCGGCCACCATCACCGCCCGCCTGCCCGACGCGGAGGCGGACCGGCTGCCCGCCCTGTCCGCCGTCCCGACCATGGAGCGGTACACCGACGGTTCGGAAGCCTCGCTGCGGATCGAGACCTCGACACTCCAGACGGACCTGACCCTCCTCCTGAACTGGGCGGAGCGCCAACGGTTCACCCTGACCGACCTGCACGCCCAAGCCGCCACCTTGGAGAACCTCTTCCACGCGATCCGGGTGGGAGACGAACGGCTCTCCTCGGACGAGCCGCCGAGCACCGACGCCGAGCACCGCGTCAAGGAGGACGTGACCACGTCATGACGACGAACGAAACGCGCCCGGCCGCCCCGGACCGGACCATGATCCGCTCACGCGGGCGGTTCGCCCTCATGATGGCCTTCACCCTCACCGAACTACGGCTGCTGACGCGTCGCAAGGGCGTGCTCGCGGTCGCACTGCTCCTGCCGATGATGTTGGTCGGTCTCTCCTACCTGGGGCAGCGACCGGAGGGCTCGGAGCAGTGGGGCGCCACACTCGGCGTGTACTTCATGTACGCGCTGATGATGACGCCGTACATGAGCACGGCGACGCAGCTCTCGTCACGTCGGGACACCTTGGTCTACAAGCGACTGCGAACCACGGAGCTGGACGGCGCGGAGCTGATCGCCGCCAACCTGCTCGCGGTCGCGGCGCTCGGCCTCACCCAGATGCTCCTGATGCTGGCCGTGTTCCTGGTGACCGGCGCCCCGGCACCCGAGAACCTGCCGTTGGTGCTGGTCGGGGTCGTCCTGGGGCTGATCCTCGCACCCACCCTGGGCACCTTCATCGTGTCCATCACCGGCAACCACGAGCGCGTCATGTTCACGATGATGCCGCTGCTCATCCTGGCCGTCATCGGCGCCCAACTGCTCGACCACCCGATCGAGATCGTCTCCTGGCTCTCGATCCTCGTCCCCCTCGTCCCCGCGGCGGACCTGATCACCAAGGGCTGGGGCGGCTCGGGAGCCGGACTCCAGACCCTCCCCCTACCGGTGTCGCCGGTGGTCGCCGACATCGTCCTCCTCGTGGGGTGGACGGCGCTCGCGATCTTCGTGACGACGCGTACCTGGCGGTGGGAGCCCCGTTCCTGACCCCCGGGGACGGCGCCCCGAAGCCATCGGACCCACAAGGAGAAGACCATGAACTTCCTGTACGCCCTCTCCGGCCTCAAGCCCGGTACGAGCGTGGCCCAAGAGGTCCTCGTCCAGCTCATCACCATCGGTGTCGTCGGGCTCATCATCCACCTGTTCGTCTCCGACCGGCCGTTGATCCAGATCCTCGGCATGGCGGCCATCCTGGTCTACTCCGTCGGTCGGGTGGTCGTCGTCATCTCCGCCCAACGCGCCGACCGCTCGACCTCCGACCGCTGATCGGGTCCGCGGAGGAACCACCGGGTGTCGCGCTCTACGCGCTACGGCACCGGCTCGGACACGGGTCCGGGACCCTGACGGCCGGCGAGGCACAGGCGGTGGAGGAGTTCTGCTTCCTCACGCGTGCTCTGGGGTCGTCCCTGGGAGAGCGACCGCCGTCGCTCACCACCGACGTCGTGCCGGGCGAGCGGTCACCGCCGCCGGCACCCGGGCCACGAGGGTGAACGTGCCGTCATGCTCCTCGGCGGTCAGTTCGCCCCCGTGTTCGGCGACACGTCGACGCATGCCGACGATGCCGCTGCCCTCGTCGGCTTCGGAGGAGGTGTTCACCGGCGGCACCCCGTCGTTGCGCACCGTGAGTTCCAGGTGATCCCCCTCGCGCGACCAGCGAATGAGGCAGGTCGTCGGGGTCGCGTGCCGCAGCATGTTGGTGACCGACTCGCGGATCACGCTTCCGAAGACCCCGCTCGATCGCTCGTCCACGTCGTCGAAGTCGCCCTCGATCTCGCAGCGCACGGAGGCCGATCGCAGCAGCCGTTCGGCGGCGCGCACCTCCTCGGGCAGGTGGGTGGCCCGACGGTTGCGCACCAGTTCCCGTACGTCGTGTACGGCACCACGCGCGACCGACTGGATCTCCTCCATCTCAGTGCGGGCACGCTCCGGTTTCGCCTCGACGAGCCGTGCCGCGAGTTCGCCCTTGAACGCCACGACCTCCAGGGCCCGGCCCAGGATGTCGTGCAGGTCCTCGGACAGACGCAGCCGCTCCTCGGCGACCGCGAGCCGCAACGTCGCACGCTCCGCGCTGACGGTGCGCTGCCACAGCATGGGACCGGTCGCCTCCCAGTACCCGATGAACATGACGACGAAGAAGGAGAGCAGGGCCTGCTGGCCGCTGTCCGCTCCGGCCTCCTGCGCCTTCACCAGGTACACACAGGTCGCCGCCGCCAACCCGACGGAGAGCGCGTAGTAGGGACCGAGTCGGTTCCGGTACAGCGTGATCACGTCGGCGATCGCGGTTCCCGGCAGCAGCAGCCACATCCAGGGGACGGCGACCCACTCCGTCGCGAACCAGGTGGCCACCAGCGAGACCAGCACCAGCGTCCACGTGATGACCGCCCGGTAGGGCGGCGAGGGCCGCCAGGGCAGGACGTCGAACGTCAGGATGCGCACCAGGAAGAACAGACCGACCAGCGCCACCAGGAACAGGGCCCGGAGCGTCCCGGGAAAGACCGCGATCAGGGTGACCACCGGGACGACCACCACGAACATCATCGTGAGGTAGTGGCTCCTGCGCACGTGACGGAGGACCACACCGTCCGGGGTGATGGCCTCGTCGAGCCGTCGGCGATCGCTCATGGGCCCGCTCCCTGAAGGGTGACGTCGGCGTGCGGACCGATCGTACAAACGATTCCCGGGCAAGGAAGGCGTCGACGGTATGAAGGGCGTCCTCCTCATCTGCGCACCCGACTCGCTCACCCCGTTCCAGGCACTCCTGGGGACCACGTGTTCCACGGGCCCGGCTTCCACGACCAGGACGTGGTGGACATCGCCCGGGACCTCACCGGTCCGTTCACCCCCGCGTGAACCGCCCCGGGACTTCTCTGGCACGCTCCGCGAGGTGGCGGCGATAATGGCCCTACCGTGCGACAGGGCGTCGCACAAGGACGTTCCCGGGGAGGAAGACCTGATTCGCGTACTGCTCGCCGAGGACGAGGCGATGACCCGTGAGGCCATCGCGGCTCTGCTCGATCTGGAGCCCGACATCACGGTGGTCGGCCAGGCGGACAACGGTGGCGACGCCTTCAGGATCGCGTTGGAGTCGCGCCCGGACATCGCCATGCTGGACATCGAGATGCCCGACGGTGGACTCGTGCTCTTGGGAAGACTGCGCAAGCACTGCCCCAACGTGCGCTGTGTCATCCTCACTCGCCACGCCAACCCGGGAACGCTGCGGCGGGCGTTGAAGGAGGGGGCGACCGGCTTCATCGCCAAGAGCACGTCCGCCCAGAGCCTGTCCAACGTCCTCAGGCGCGTCGCGGTGGGGGACAGGTACGTCGACCCCTACTTGGCGGCCGACGCGCTGGCGGAGCCGAGCTGTCCACTGAGCGAGCGGGAGCTGAGCATCCTGGCCGAGGTCGACCAGAGCACCACCACCAAGGACATCGCCGCCAAGCTCCATCTGGCCAACGGCACCGTGCGCAACTACCTATCGGGGATCCTGGAGAAACTCGACGTCAAGACCCGTTACGAGGCCGCCGAGCTGGCGCGTGAGGCGGGCTGGATCTGAGCCGCCGGCGCCCAGGCCGTTCAGGAGGACATGAGCGTCACTCTGGACGAGGGTGTCGACGCACCGAGCACCATCCCCCGCAGCATCACCATCTCCATCACCCTCGATTGCCAAGAGCCGTCGAGTTTCCTTCCCAACGGTTCGGGCCGGCCACCACACGGAGGCCGGCCCTCCACGCGTTCGTGGACACTTGTCGACATGACGACGCGCCTCGTTGTCGACATGACGACCCGAGGGTCACCCACGGAGTCGTGCCTCGGCTCCCGTCAGGATCAGGTCCAGGGCCTGGTCGAAGTAGGTGTTCTCCACCGCCAGGGCGTCGGCCTTGGCCACCGCGGCGGAGACCGCGCCCTCGTGACCCTCGGGATGGTCGGTCTTGGCCACCCGCATGGCCACGGCCGACGTGGCCGCACCGAGGATCTGGTTCGACACCGCCCTGATCATGACCGCCTGACCCTCCTCGTCGGCACCGGACCCCTGGATCGCCTCGACGATCCGCCGTGACAGGGCGATCGCGTTGGGGCCGAGCAACGGTCTCGAACCGGCGAACTCGGCGGCCCACGTATGCTCGGTCAGGGCCATGTAGAAGCGGCGTGCGGCCTCCTTGATCGCGAGGTCCCAGGGCACGTCCGCGCCGGGGAGAGCCGAGGCGGCCCCCGCGAGGATCTCGTCCACGGCCAGGTCCACCAGATCCTCACGCCGCTCCACGTACCAGTACAGACTCGTCGCGTGCACCTCCAGTTCGGCGGCGACCTTGCGCATGGTGAGAGCCGAGGCCCCATCGCGGTCGAGTAGGGCGATGGTCCCTCCGACGATGCGGTCCCTACTCAGTGCCGGCTTCGCACGGCGTTTGCGCGGCGAGCGTTGGAAGACGCTCTCGAACTGCTGCTCGGATCCTGTATCAGCCATGCTCGACAGCATATCCGCAATCCTACGTTGTATGTATCTATCCAACGGTGTATGTTTCTGGGCATGGCAACAACGAGCTCCTCCACGCACCCCCTGTCCTCCGCCCCCTCCACCCCCGATCAGTCACGCACGACGGTCGTCGCCCCCCACGGACTCGGCGTCTTCTTCCTCCTGGCCTTCGCCTTCTCCTGGACGACCTGGTGGATCTTCCCTCGCCTGTTCCCCGGCGCCGACCCGATGCCGGCCGTCGTCATCGGGGCCTTCGGCCCGATGGTGGCCGCGATCATCGTCACCGCGGCCACCCAGGGCCGCCAGGGGGTGGGCGCGCTCTTCCGCCGCCACTCCCTTCGCCGCAGAGGCGGACTCCTGCCCTACGCGGCCGCCGTCCTGATCGTTCTCGCCATCGCCGGCTCGGCGGCGCTGCCCGTCTACCTGGGTCAGGCCGACCTTGACGAGGCCGCCCTTCGGCAGGCCCTGATGACCGTTCCGATCCAGTTCCTGGTCATCGCCCTGGTCGGTGGCGGCAACGAGGAACTCGGCTGGCGAGGCTTCGCCCTGCCGCGCCTCCAGGGAGCGCACAGCCCCCTGGCCGCGAACGTGATGCTGGGGATCATCTGGGCCGTCTGGCACGCCCCGCTGTTCTTCATGGAGGGCACCTCCCAGTCGAACATCCACTTCCCCTCGTACGTCCTGCTGTGCCTCGGGATCACCGTCGTCCTCGGCTACGTGTTCAACTCGGCCCGAGGCGGGGTGATCGCCGCGGTGATCACTCACGCCGCGATCAACGTCGCCTCGGGACTCAAGGGTGTGGCCGTGGGCGCCCCGGCCTCGCCCATCGAGGTCGGGCTGGTCCTGCTGGTCGCCCTGTTCCTTCTGGTCTGCACCCGCGGACGCCTGGGCCTGCCTCGGAACGCCGGCGTCGAAGGCTGACGACGAGGACTGACACGACGATGACGACCCTGCCCGCGCGGGCAGGGTCGTCATCGTCGTGTTCCCCACCGGGTGTGACGGAGACAGCGATCACGCATCGGTTCGCTCTTGGTTCTCGGTCGGCCCCATGGCCTCATTGCGTTCTCTAGGGTGCCGGTATGGACACACGAGTGACAGGCCTCCTTGTCGAGGACGGGAAAGTACTGCTCTTGGACCAGGACACCGACGGCCCACGCAGGTGGAGCTTGCCAGGTGGACGGGTGGAGGAGGGCGAATCGCTCGGTGACGCCCTGGTTCGCGAGATGCGCGAGGAGACAGGGATCAAGGCCGAGGTTGGGCGCCTGTTGTATCTGTGCGACCACATCGTCTCGGAAAAGGATGTGCACGTCGTGCACATCACCTTTGAGGTTCGCCGTACGGGTGGTTCTCTGGGGGACATCTCGGAAGGACTCGACTCGCGGCCGATCCGAGGAGTGGAATTCGTGAAGACCGGGGACCTACCCCACCTCGGATTCAGCGAACGCTTCGCGCGTTTGGTCGAGGACGGATTTCCCGGGGCCGGTTCCTACATGGGACCCAAGTCGGCGATCGGTCTGTGACAGGACGCTGATCAACTTCCGGTCAGGGTCAGCCAAACCGTCGTGGCCTCCGAGCTCGCCAGAAGTGGCGCGTTCCCGTGACGGCCACTCCGCTATGGCGGGAGCTACCGGGTGGCCGCCGCGGAGCTCCTGGAGCTGTTGGGCGTGCCACTGGCAAAGAGGGAAGCGTCGGCCAGAGCCGGGTCGACATGGCGATTCGATCTGTTGTCGACTTGGCGTCCTGTCGATACCCCTCAAGTACCGGGGGAGCACGGGCTCGGCAGGGGTCGGGCGTGGGGCTCCACGGTCAGATGACCGGTCGAAACAGAAAGAGCCCTGCTCTCCGAATGGAGAAGCAAGGCTCTGAACCGCACAAATCGAGTGGGCGTACCAGGACTTGAACCTGGGACCTCATCCTTATCAGGGATGCGCTCTAACCGACTGAGCTATACGCCCTCGTTCCGTCAGGAACTCTACCGTATCCCGGGGGCCTGGGCGAACCGGAGACCTCCTGGCACGAAAGAGGTGACGCGGGATGAACCACGTCCCTCTTCACCTCCCATTTTAGCCCGTTCACGACAGTGCTCGGACCGATCCGGAAGGTTCGTCGGGCCCGGCTCTCAGCAGCAGAGCCGGGCCCGACGGACGAACGAAACTACTCGGCCTCGGAGAGGGTGACGTCGACGCCACCGACCAGGTCCGCGACCAGGTTGTAGACCATCGCCCCCACCGTGGACAGGGCGGTCAGAAGCACGACGTTCAGCGCACCGACGACACCGGTGTAACCGAGGACGCGGCCGGGGGAGAACCAGGCGGCCGGGTTCAGACCCAACTCGTCGTCGCCACCGTCGCCCTCCAGGAGAGCGTTGATCATGTTGGTGAGTTCGTCGAAGACACCCAGCATCGACAGGACCGCGTAGATCACCGCGACGGCGACGAACAGGATGATGAAGCACACGAGGGCGACCACGAAGCTGAACTTCATGACCGACCACGGCTCCACCCTGGAGACGGTCAGGTGGGCCTTCCGGCTCGCCAGTGTCGCCTTGACGGCGGTCGGGCTCGCCGGCCCGGGGCTCGCCTTGGGCTCCTCGGGCGTGGACGGAGTCTCGGACTCGGGTTCCGGCGTGGACTCAGGCGTGGACTCGGACTTCACTGTGGCGCCCCCCGATTCCTGCTCGGCCGTTGTCTCCGAGGAGTCCGCAGCGGTCGGTTCCGCCGTCTCCACGTTCGAGTCCCCTGCGACACCCGCCGCGTCGGAATCTTTGCTGCTGGTGTTCGACTGATTCTCAGACATAGAAACGTTTCCGCTGGACTTTCATTGGGACGGATCGATCCGTGGGTCCCGTGGGGCCGCCGAAACGAACCCCACGGGACGTACTGCGTATAACGCGCAGTCTAGGCCTCGTTGTCGCCTTCACCCGAGACCTGACCGTCACCCGTGTCGGCGTTCGCGTTCTCGGCCGCTTCGACCGCGTCCGCGACCTCCTCGGCCTCCGCCTCTTCCGCGGCCTCCGCGTTGGCGGCCACGGCGACGATCTTGTTGCCCTTGTCGAGGTTCATCAGGCGGACGCCCATGGTGGTACGCCCGGACTGCTTGACCTCACCGGCTCCGGTGCGGATGACACCACCGGCGGAGGTGATCGCGAAGATCTCATCGACCTCCGGGTCCACCATCAGGGCGCCGACCAGCTTGCCGCGGGCCTCCACGACCTTGGCCGTCAGCACACCCTTACCGCCACGGTTCTGCGTCGGGTACTGCTCCGAGAGGGTCCGCTTGGCGTACCCGTTCTCGGTGGCGACCAGGACGTCGGTCGAACCGTCACCGGGCCGGATGACGTCCATGGACAGCAGGTAGTCGCCCTCCAGGAAGCGCATGCCGATCACACCACTGGTGGCGCGACCCATGGGACGCAGCGACTCGTCGGAGGCCGAGAAGCGGATCGCCTGGGCGTCGCTGGAGATCAGCAGCAGGTCGTCCTCGGAGAAGACCAGACGGGCGGCGATGAGCTCGTCGTCCTCGCGCAGGTTGATCGCGATGATGCCGGCCGAACGAGCGGAGTCGAAGTCCGCCAGACGCGACTTCTTGACCAGACCCTCGCGCGTGGCCAGCACCAGGTACGGCGCCGCCTCGTAGTCGCGCAGCGCCATGATCTGCGCGATCTCCTCGCCCGGCTGGAACGGCAGCAGGTTCGCGACGTGCTGACCGCGCGCGTCGCGTGCGGCCTCCGGCAGCTCGTAGGCTTTCGTCCGGTACACCCGACCCTGGTTCGTGAAGCAGAGGATCCAGTGGTGGGTGGTGGTGACGAAGAAGTGCTGGACGATGTCGTCCTGCTTGAGCTGGGCACCGCGCACACCCTTACCGCCGCGCTTCTGCGCCCGGTAGTTGTCGATGCGGGTGCGCTTGGCGTATCCACCGCGGGAGATCGTGACGACCACGTCCTCCTCGGCGATGAAGTCCTCCATGCGCATGTCACCCTCGAACGGGATGATGTGCGTGCGTCGCTCGTCGCCGTACTTCTCGACGATCTCGCCGAGTTCCTCGCGGATGATCGAGCGCTGGCGCTCCTCCGAACCGAGGATGTCGTTGTAGTCGGCGATGAGCGCCATCAGCTCGTCGTACTCGGCGGTCAGAGCGTTGCGCTCCAAGGCGGCGAGCTTGCGCAGCTGCATGTCGAGGATGGCCCGGGCCTGGATGTCGTCGATCTCCAGCAGACCCATCAGGCCGGTACGCGCCTCGTCGGCCGAGGGGCTGGCCCGGATGAGGTTGATGACCTCGTCGATGCGGTCCATGGCCCGCAGCAGCGCACGCAGGATGTGCGCCCGCTCCTCGGCCTTGCGCAGCAGGTACTTCGTCCGACGGACGATGACCTCGACCTGGTGCTTGACCCAGTGGCGGATCATCTGGTCCAGGCGCAGGGTGCGCGGCACACCATCGACCAGCGCCAGCATGTTGGCGCCGAAGGTCTCCTGGAGCTGGGTGTGCTTGTACAGGTTGTTCAGCACGACCTTGGCCACGGCGTCGCGCTTGAGCACGATGACCAGACGCTGACCGGTACGACCACTGGACTCGTCGCGCACGTCGGCGATGCCGTTGACCTTGCCGTCCTTGACCAGGTCGGCGATCTTCAGCGCGAGGTTGTCCGGGTTGACCTGGTAGGGCAGCTCGGTGATCACCAGGATCTGGCGACCGCGGCTGTCCTCCTCGACCTCGACCACGGCGCGCATCGTGATGGAGCCGCGCCCGGTGCGGTACGCCTCCTCGATGCCGCGCTTGCCCACGATGAGGCCGCGGGTCGGGAAGTCGGGGCCCTTGACCCGGGCCATCAGCTCGTCGAGCAGTCGCTCGTCGTCGGCCTCGGGGTTGTCCAGGTACCAGTAGACTCCCTCGGCGATCTCGCGCAGGTTGTGCGGCGGGATGTTGGTCGCCATACCGACCGCGATACCCGAGGAGCCGTTGACCAGGAGGTTCGGGAAGCGGGCCGGCAGGACGACAGGCTCCGAGGAACGACCGTCGTAGTTGGGCCGGAAGTCGACGGTCTCCTTGTCGATGTCCCGGAGCATCTCCATGGCCAGCGGAGCGAGCTTGCTCTCCGTGTAGCGCATGGCGGCGGCCGGGTCGTTGCCCGGCGAACCGAAGTTGCCGTTCGGGTCGACCAGGGGCATCCGCATCGACCACCACTGGGCCAGACGGACCAGGGTGTCGTAGATGGCGCTGTCGCCGTGCGGGTGGTAGTTACCCATCACGTCACCGACGACGCGGGCACACTTGAAGTAGCCGCGGTCGGGGCGGTATCCGCCGTCGTACATGGCGTACAGGACGCGCTGGTGGACCGGCTTGAGGCCGTCCCGGACGTCGGGGAGGGCGCGGCCGACGATGACGGACATCGCGTAGTCGAGATAGCTGCGCTGCATCTCGACCTGGATGTCGACGGGCTCGATCCGGTCCGTCACACGTTGCGGGGACTCCATGGGGGAGCCGCCCTCAGGGGCGTCGGGGTTATTCGCATCCGTCACGGATGTCGATCCCTTCTAAGCTTGCTGAAGCGAGTGGAACGGAGAGGACCTAGATGTCCAGGAAACGGACGTCCTTGGCATTGCGCTGAATGAAGGAGCGTCGGGACTCGACGTCTTCGCCCATCAGCACGCTGAACATCTCGTCGGCCTGGGCCGCGTCCTCCAGGGTGACCTGGAGCAGGACTCGGCTGTCGGGGTCCATCGTGGTGTCCCACAGCTCGTTGGCGTTCATCTCGCCCAGACCCTTGAAGCGCTGCACCATGTCGCGCGGGCGCGGGTCCCTCTTGCCGGCGGCGATGCCCTCCTCGATGACGCGGTCGCGTTCCGCGTCGGAGAAGGCGTAGCTCGCGTCCGAACCCTTCTGGTCCCACTTGATCTTGTAGAGCGGGGGCGCGGCCAGGTAGACGTTCCCGGCCTCGACCAGCGGCTTCATGAAACGGAACAGCAACGTCAGCAGCAGGGTGCGGATGTGCTGACCGTCGACGTCGGCGTCGGCCATGAGGACGATCTTGTGGTAGCGGAGCTTCTCCTGGTCGAAGTCCTCGTGGATACCGGTGCCCAGGGCGGTGATGATCGCCTGGACCTCCTGGTTCTTGAGGATCCGGTCGATCCGGGACTTCTCCACGTTCAGGATCTTGCCCCGGATGGGCAGGATGGCCTGGTTGTGCGGGTTACGACCACCCTTGGCGGAGCCACCGGCGGAGTCACCCTCGACGATGTAGAGCTCGCACTCCTCCGGCTTGGTGGACTGGCAGTCCGACAACTTGCCCGGCAGGGAAGTGGTCTCCAGGAGGGTCTTGCGACGGGTGAGGTCGCGGGCCTGCCGGGCGGCCACGCGGGCGCGGGCGGCCTGGCTGGCCTTGGACACGATGTCCTTGGCCTCACCGGGGTTGCGCTCGAACCAGTCGCGCAGGTGCTCGTTGGTGACCTTCTGGACGAAGGACTTGGCCTCGGTGTTGCCGAGCTTCGTCTTGGTCTGTCCCTCGAACTGCGGGTCGGCGAGCTTGACCGAGATGATCGCGGTCAGACCCTCACGGATGTCGTCGCCGGTGAGGTTGTCCTCTTTCTCCCGCAACAGCCTCTGGTCCCGGGCGTACCGGTTGACCAGGGTCGTGAGCGCGGAGCGGAAACCCTCTTCGTGGGTACCGCCCTCGGTCGTGTTGATGGTGTTGGCGAAGGTGTGCACCGACGAGGTGTAGGACTGGTTCCACTGCATGGCGATCTCCACGGAGATGCCATCGCCGTCCTCCTCGAAGGAGATGATCGACGCGTGCGCCGGCTCCTTCTTGGCGTTGATGTAGTCGACGAAGTCGGCCAGACCCTGCTCGTAGTGGTAGGTCTGCACGACGGGGCCGTCATCGGTGAACTCGGGGCGCTCGTCCCGGAGGGTGATGGCGAGCCCCTTGTTGAGGAAGGCCATCTCCTGCAGTCGACGGGAGAGCGTCTCGAACGAGTAGACGGTGGTCTCGAAGATGGAACCGTCGGCCCAGAAGGTGAGCTGGGTACCGGTCTCCTCGGTCGCCTCACCCTTGACGATGTCGCCGGTGGGAGCGGTCATCTCGTAGTGCTGCCGCCACACGTGCCCGTCCGTGCGGATCTCCACGTCCAGTGCCGTGGACAGCGCGTTGACAACGGATACACCGACACCGTGCAGACCGCCGGAGACCGCGTAGGACTTGCCGTCGAACTTTCCGCCCGCGTGCAGCGTGGTGAGGACGACCTCCACGGCCGGGCGCTTCTCCACGGGGTGGATGCCGACCGGGATACCGCGGCCGTTGTCGGCCACCCTGACCCCACCATCAGCGAGCAGGGTCACTTCGATGGCGTCGGCGTGACCTGCCAACGCCTCGTCGACCGAGTTGTCGACCACCTCGTAGACCAGGTGGTGCAGACCGCGCTCCCCGGTGGAGCCGATGTACATACCCGGACGCTTGCGTACTGCCTCAAGCCCTTCGAGAACCGTGATTGATCCTGCGTCGTAGGCCAAGTGGGAACACCCTCCTGCTGGGGACGCCTGTCGGCCGCGGCCGAACGGACGACGGTCAACCCACGGCAGGGTGATCGACAAGGGGCGGCGCACCGCGGACCCGGGGGATCACCGTTCACCGCACGGGCCGCCCGCCCACCCTCTACATGGGGGCGTGGTACCGGCTACAGGCGTCTGAAGAACCGTCCCCATGATACCCCGCCCGGTGCGACAAAGTGGCATTGGCGGCGCTGTGCCGCACCAGAACGAACGATCGGGGCGGGAGCCGAGCCCCTACACACGGGAGGGGCCACACACAAGTCCCGGCGCGCTTCAGTGCCCTCCCGCGAGCCGACGGCCCCCTCCTCCCCGGTTCGGCGACCAGGGGACGCCGGTGGGACCAAGGCGAACACCGCACCACATCTCACCCGAATCACCCCGAAAACCCTGGTCATGGGGTCATCTCCGCCGGGATCCCGGCCCCTTCACCTTGATGGTGATGACGGACCCGTCCCCGAGTTCCTCGTTAAGGCGTCGCATCAGATCCCGCACCATCGCACGTGCGTGAGCCGCCATCGTCGGTGAATCGGCGACAACGACAAGTTCACCTTCCGAATAACTTTCGGGGCGGAGATGTTCGGCATTGAAATCGCCCACGATGTCGGCCCAGCGCCCGAAGACCCCTCCGACGGCCACCTGCTCCTGCCAACCATGCTCGATCAGCCAGGTCCGGACCGCGTCCCCGAACAACTGGGGCTCGTTCCGTGACCGCAATCGGCCACGCCTTCGAGCCCTCGGGGCACCGCGGGGGACCGCACCGCGTTCCCGCGCCTCGGCCCTGGCCCGAGCGAGGGCCTGCCGGGCCAGATCCGCGCCGGAGGCCACCGGGGGAGTCGGGGAGGGCGCGCCGTCCACAGGCTGTGGACGACCGCCGACTCCGCCGGGCCCCTCCGCCCCGCGCCCGGACCCCGGATCCACAGGCTGTGGATAACGGTCACTCACCCTCGACCACCCCCCGGCGCACCCCGAACCTCGCACCATCGAGTTCCTCGGGGATGTCCGTCCCGATCGCGGCGGTCACCAGAACCTGTTCGGCGTCGCGCACCCGCTCGGCAAGGCGACGGCGCCGTTCGGAGTCGAGCTCGGCGAACACGTCGTCCAGGATCAGGACCGGGTCGTCGCCGTCGGCCCTGAGCAGGTCGAACGCCGACAGCTTGAACGCCAGCGCGTACGACCACGACTCCCCCTGACTGGCGTACCCCTTGGCGGGCAACTCACCGAGCCGCAGGTGGAGCTCGTCCCGGTGTGGACCCACCAGACCGACCCCCCGCTGGAGCTCGCGCTCCCTGGCCGCGGCCAAGGCGGAGAGCAGGGTGTCCACGAGCCGTGGACGGTCGCGCGGCAACTCGCCCCCCTCCTCGACGGCCGAGGAACGGTAGGTGGGTACGGCCGGCCCACCCGATTCGGTCAGCCCCGCGTAGTTCTTCGCCACCAACGGGCGCAGTTCCTCGACCAGCCCCAACCGGGCGGCCAACAGTTCCGCCCCGGTCTCGGCCAGGTGGGAATCCCACACCTCCAGGGTGCTCAGATCCGGGGTCGCCCGCCGGCGCAACCGCGCCGACGCCGACTTCAACAGGGCGTTGCGCTGCTTGAGCACCCGTTCGTAGTCCGAACGCACCCCGGCCATACGCGGGGCGCGGGCCACCAGGAGGTCGTCGAGGAAACGGCGGCGCTCTCCGGGATCACCCTTGACCAGGGCAAGGTCCTCGGGCGCGAACAGCACACTGCGCAGGATGCCGAGGATGTCCCGGGGCCGGCCCGCCGCCCCTCGGTTCACCCGAGCGCGGTTGGCCCTGCCCGGGTTGATCTCCAGGTCGACGAGCATGTCACGCCCGTCCCGCATGACCCGGGTGCTGACGATCGCCCGTTCCGCCCCCATGCGGACCAGCGGAGTGTCGGAGGAGACCCGATGACTGGCCAAGGTCGCGACGTAACCGATCGCCTCGACCAGGTTCGTCTTGCCCTGGCCGTTGGAACCGACGAAGACGCTCACCCCCGGTTCGAGTTCCAACAGGGCCGATTCATACGACCTGAAGTCGGCCAGTTGCAGGTGGGAAACGTACATCCGGCCTTCCTCCTGGAGCGAGGGAGCTGGGTGATGGAAGGGAAAGGGTGCGGGGCGGCACGGGCCGGGCCCTGCCGCCCCGAAGGAGTCAGGGGGTCAGTCCTGTTGTTCGCCGCCGGAGTCGGTGGACTTGGTGACGGCGTGGCCCCCGAACTGATTGCGCAGCGCGGAGACGACCTTCATGGCTTCGCTGTCCTCCTGCCGGGAGGCGAAGCGTGCGAAGAGCGAGGCGGTGATGGCCGGGGCCGGGACCGCGAGGTCCACGGCGGCCTGCACGGTCCAGCGTCCCTCGCCGGAGTCCTGCACGTAGCCGCGCAGCTCCGACAGGTCCGGGTCCTGCTCCAGGGCGCGACCGAGCAGGTCCAGCAGCCAGGAACGGACGACGGTGCCCTCTCGCCAGCTCTCGAAGGTGCCGGGGACGTCCTTGACGATCCCCGAGGCGACCATCAGTTCGTAGCCCTCGGCGAAGGACTGCATCATGCCGTACTCGATGCCGTTGTGGACCATCTTCACGAAGTGTCCGGCGCCGACCGCCCCGGCGTGCACGAAGCCGCCGCCGTCGTCGGGGGTGAGGGAGTCGAAGATGGGACGCAGACGCGCCACGTCCTCCTCACGGCCGCCGACCATGATCCCGTAGCCGTTCTGGCGTCCCCACACGCCACCGCTGACACCGGCGTCGACGTATCCGATGCCCTTGGCGTTCAGCGCCTCGGCGCGAGGAGCGTCGTCCACGTAGTGGGTGTTGCCGCCCTCGATGACGATGTCGCCCTCGGAGAGGAGTTCGCCCAGCTTCTCGATGGTGCCCGTGGTCGGGGCCCCGGCCGGAACCATGACCCAGACGACCCGTGGCGCCTGGAGTCGGTCGACGAGGGCCTCCAGGCTCTCCACGTCGCGTTCACCGGGGGAGGCGTCGTAGCCGACGACGTCGTGCCCCTTCTCCCGCAGTCGGGCGGCCATGTTGCCGCCCATCTTGCCGAGGCCGATCATTCCGAGTTGCATGTTTGGGCTCCCCCTTGGACACCTGCTGGACACGTGGAAGCCGACCGGCCGGGGAGTGGACGAGGCCACGACCCGGCCGGCGGACATCGGTCTTCGAGTCTGCCGGATCCGTCAGCCGGACAGGCGCACCGGCATGATCAGGTAGCGATATTCGGGGGCGCCACCCTCCTCGGCCGGCTTGCCGGTGAGGATCGCCGGCTTGGTCGAGGTGGTGAAGTGCAGGCGGGCCACGTCGGTGCCGATGGCGCCGAGACCGTCCAGCAGGTAGCCGGAGTTGAAGGCGATCTGGATGTCCTCACCGTCCAGGTCGGCTTCGAGGGTTTCCACGGCCTGTGCGTCCTCGCCGGTGCCGGCCTCCAGGACCAGGGCGCCCTGGGAGAAGGCCAGGCGGAGCGGCGTGTTGCGCTCGGCGACCAGGGAGACGCGCTTGACCGCCTCGACGAACTCGGCTCGCCCGACCTCGGCCACCGTGTTGAAGGTGTCCGGAAGCAGCGCGCGGTACTTGGGGAACTCACCGTCCAACAGACGGGTGGTGGTGCGACGACCACTGCCTTCGAAGCCCATCATGCCCTCACCGCTGTCACCGTCGGACAACGCGATGGAGACCTCGGCGCCCGAGGTGAGGGACTTGGCGGTGTCGTGCAGGGTCTTGGCCGGAACGAGGGCGACCGCGGAGAGTTCCGGGTTCGCGGGCTTCCAGGTCAGTTCACGCACGGCGAGTCGGTAGCGGTCGGTGGAGGCGAGCGTGATGGTCTCGCCCTCGATCTCGACCCGAACGCCGGTGAGCATCGGAAGCGTGTCGTCACGACCGGCGGCGATGGCCACCTGACTCACCGCGGCGGCGAAGACGTCGCTGCCGATCGTCCCGCTGACACCGGGCATCTCCGGAAGCGAGGGGTAGTCCTCCACCGGCATGGTGTTCAGGGTGAACTTCGCGCTGCCGCACGTCACGACGACCTTGGGACCGTCGGTCGCGATCTCCACGGTCTGTGGAGGAAGGTTTCGGGTGATCTCGGCGAGGAGTCGACCGGGGACCAGGGTCTGCCCGGCCTCCTCGATGTCGACGTCCACGGAGACCTGGGTGGAGACCTCGTAGTCGAACCCGGACAGGCGGACCCGCTGACGGCCATCGGTCTCCCCGGCATCGAGGAGGATGCCGGCCAGAACCGGCACCGAGGGGCGTGTCGGCAGTGTGCGCGCCGTCCAGGCGACAGCGTCGGCCAGTACGTCGCGTTCGACCCGGAACTTCACTTTCCGACTCACTTTCCGCACGACCGTTGGATCGGTCGCAGCCTCAACGTTGCAGCTCGTGGGTGTCTCTTGGGTCTACCGGGGGCTCCGTCGACAGGGTGTGGACGAACCGGCGTGAGGCGCAGGTCCGAGCCACGTGGAGCCGCCTCGGATCCCGTTGGGGTCACCGCTCAGATCGAGAGCGGCGCAGGACAGGGGCGAGAACACACGTTACCCGGATTCCTCCGCTGTCGCTGCCGGCTCGGGACCGGACCGCCGTCACCTCGATCTCGGGGCGTTGTCCACAGATTTTTCGCGGAGCGGTTTTGAAGCCACATTTGAGCTAAGGAAGGTGCGTAGTAGTAGTAGGGCCTGTGGATAATGTGGATAACCCTTGTTTTCGCAGGTCACTCCGGAGATTTTTGTCCACAGGACCTGTGGATGACCCTGTGTGTAACTCGGCTCGGCTGTGGACGAAAATCGGAGCCCCTAGTTTTTCCACACCCCGTCCACAGCTTCATCCACAGGTTTTCCCCAAGTTGTACACAGCAGCCGGTGGTTCGATGATCCGATGACGGGTTCTCATGTCCACAGGGCTACCCCGGGTTACCCACAGGCTCAGAGGGGTTGTCCACAGGTTATCCACAGCGTTGTCCACAGATTTTGGCCCCCTCCTGTGGATAACTTCGGGAAAAGTCAGCGAAAAAAATTTTGGGGCCCACTCACATAACGCGCGAACCTGGGCAAAGACTCTGTACACAGGGTTATCCACAGGCCCTCCCGAAGTTCTGTTCATCGCTCGTTGTCACGGTGCGTGCGTGATCCTGGCCGGCACCACTGTGAGGGGTCCGACAGTCGGCGAAGGCCCTGGAAAGCAGGGCGAACGGTCGACTTCGGGCACGGACACCACGGCTCTGGTACGACACGCGCCTATCACTCGTGATCGGCGATATCCCCGCACAAGCCTGTGGATAACTCTGTGGGGCGCTTCCTTGGGGCCGTGGAGGCTGTGGATCGCCCGGAAGCGGGCTCGTCGAGTCGACCTGTCGACCTGTGCACGGGTCGACAGGTCGACGGCGTGCCGGGGCGGGCACGAACGAGAGAAGAGGGGCACCGCTCGGCGGTACCCCTCTTCTCTCCTTATGTACGTGTCCCCTTGTCGACACGTCGCCAGGCGGTCAGGTCAGCGTGGGCTGGTCCTTGATCCGGCTGGTGAGCTCGTGCACCTGGTTGTAGATCGACCGGCGCTCGGCCATCAGGGCCCGGACCTTGCGGTCCGCGTGCATGACGGTGGTGTGGTCTCGGCCGAACTGCTGGCCGATCTTGGGCAGCGACAGGTCCGTCAGCTCACGGCACAGGTACATCGCGATCTGTCGGGCCGTCACCAGCACCCGCGAACGCGAGGTCCCGCACAGGTCCTCCAGACTCAACCCGAAGTAGGCGGCGGTCTGGGACATGATCGAGCTCGCCGTGATCTCGGGGACCTCGCTGTTGGGCACCAGGTCACGCAGTACCTGTCCGGTCAGGTCCAGGTCGACCGACTGCCGGTTGAGGCTGGCGAAGGCGGTGACGCGGATCAGCGCGCCCTCTAGCTCGCGGATGTTGGTCGAGATCTTGCTGGCGATGAACTCCAGCACCTCCGGCGGCGCCGCCAACCCCTCCTGCGCGGCCTTCTTCCGCAGGATGGCGATGCGCGTCTCCAGCTCGGGGGGCTGGACGTCGGTGAGCAGTCCCCACTCGAACCGGCTGCGCATCCGGTCCTCCAACGTCGTCAGCTGCTTGGGCGGACGATCGCTGGAGATGACGATCTGCTTGTCGGAGTTGTGCAGCGTGTTGAAGGTGTGGAAGAACTCCTCCTGCGTCTGCTCCTTGTTCTCCAGGAACTGGATGTCGTCCACCAGGAGCACGTCGATGTCCCGGTAACGGCGACGGAACCCGTCCGCCTTGCCGTCCCGGATCGAGTTGATGAACTCGTTGGTGAACTCCTCGGAGCTGACGTAGCGCACCCGCGAGCCCTCGTAGAGCCGGTGGGTGTAGTGGCCGATGGCGTGCAGCAGGTGGGTCTTGCCCAGCCCGGAACCGCCGTGGATGAACAGCGGGTTGTACGCCTTGGCGGGTGCCTCCGCCGCGGCCACCGAAGCCGCGTGCGCGAACCGGTTGCTGGACCCTATGACGAAGGTGTCGAAGGTGTACTTCGGGTTCAGGCGCGCGTAGTCACCCGGTGGGATCTCGGGGGACCGCCCCGGCGGAGACTTCGGGGAGGCTGTGAGGTCCCTCTCGGGCGGCGCGGGTGCAGGTTCGGCGGACTTCTCGGAACCCTCCGGGCGTGGAGCCGCGGAAGGTGTCGGCTCGGGGGCCGGGGCGGTGGGGAGATCGGCCGGTTCCGGGGCGACGGGGGCCTCCTGAGCCGGGGTCTCCCAGCGGTTGGGCTGCTCCCAGCCGGCCTCACCCCACCCCTGCTGTTGCCACAGCTGTTCCTGGGTGGGCCAGCCGCTGGAGGAACCCCAGGACGCGGGGGGCCCGGCGGCCGGTTCCGTGTGGCCCTCGGACACGGGAGAAGCGGCCGCCGGCGGGGAGTCGGGTCCGGGGGCGGCCGGGGGTACGCCATGATGCCGCGCCGGGTACTCCTGCCGCCGGGGCTCACCGGTGGCTGTGGCCGCCCAGGCTTCGGGTGCGGGGTCGTACCGGGGGCCTACACGCGGCTGGTCCGAGCCGAGCAGGTCGGCCTGCTCGGTGCCCTGGCCGGGAGTGTGGGCGCCCAGTGCCTCGGCCGGGTGTGGTGAGGCCGGCCGCGCGTGCTGTCCGCGGGGCTCTTGGTACGCCTGCGGTCCCTGCTGCGGGTTCGGGTTCGACGGCGGGGGACCGGGGGTGGGTCGGGGCTGGTCCCGGCCCACGGGGAACCGGTCCGGGCCGCCATAGTGGCCCGGGGAGGTCGGGGTCGGAGGCGGAGTGGGCACGGCGGTGGGGTCGACGGTCACCGCGACCCGGATCTCCCGCCCCAGGTGTGCGGAGAGCGCCTTGCTGATCGCCGGGTAGAGACGGCTCTCCAGGACCTTCTTCGTGAACTCGTTGGGCGCCGCGATCAGTGCGGTGTCCTCGATCAGGCCCAGTGGACGGGTTTGAGGCAGCCAGGCGCGCTGGTGGGCGGGGAGGGCGTCGTTGTCGATCCCGTCCAACACGCTCGACCAGACCATTGCGAGGTTGACCTGTGCGTCAGCCAAGGTGACCTGCCATGGTTGCTGTCCCTTCGATGCGAATCTATTCGGGTGGGTTGCTCGGAGGCGTTGAGGGGACGGGGGAGTGGGTGTTGCGTGTCACTTCCGTGCGTGGGTCCGGGGGCCACTGCTTCCATTGTCCTCCCCTGGGGGAGGTGTCGGGGCAGGACCTCCGATGGGAAACCGGACTTCTCGTCCGGAACCACCCTGTGGACAACTCGTTCGCCGGTGGGTCGCCAAGGCTTTGACTACCTCCGGGTATCCACAGGTTCTCGCAGTTGTCCACACGTTGTGCACAGGTTTATCCACAGGATGGCAGTCGACCGTGCACAGCCGGAAGTTATCCACAATTTGCAGGTCAGGGCGTGTGCATGGCATCCGCCCGCAGGATTTTCGAGCCCTTGGTGGGTGCCGCCGGCAAGTTATCCACAGGCTGAGGTTATCCACAACCCTCACCCCTTGTGGAACCCTCCCGCCCTGTGGGCGCCCACTTGTCCACAGGCGTGTGGGCGATCGGCGCCCAGTGGTGCCCGACACCGCCCCCGGCGCCCTGTTCCGGTGGACCCGGACCGGCGAGGACGGGTCTGATTTGACCCCGACCCGACCAGGTCGTATCTTCTTTATGCTTATGCCGTTGATTCTGCCTGCGCTCGTGTGTGTTCATCCACACGACGTCGCGGCCTCGGCAAACGCACTGTAAGGCCCCGCATATCATGGGGGGTCTGTCGTAGCATTTTCCTGACACGCCCCTGGAGCCAGTAGTGAGCAAGCGTACGTTTCAGCCGAACAACCGGCGTCGCGCGAAGGTCCACGGCTTCCGGCTGCGCATGCGTACGCGCGCCGGTCGCGCCATCATCGCCTCGCGTCGTCGTAAGGGACGCTCCGCGCTGACCGTGAGCCACTAGGCCACGCGAAGCCTCAAGTCTTCACTGGGACCGTCCGGCCTTCTCGCCGGCCGGTCCCTTTGTCGTGTGGCACGCCGGCCGTTCCGAGTGTGAGGTCCGGTGGTGCCCGCACCCCTCCCGGAGGAACGCCGATGTTGTCGCCACGGAACCGGATGCGTCACAGCACCGAGTTCGGATCGGTCATGCGTTCGGGGCGACGCGCTTCGAGCGACGCCCTGGGCGTGGTCTACCTCGCTCCGAAGCGTTCCGACTTCGCGGGGACCTCCGAGCGGACGGATCCGCCACGGATCGGTTTCGTCGTGAGCAAGGCCGTCGGGGGAGCGGTGGTGCGCAAGCGCGTACAACGCAGACTGCGCCACCTGATGCGGGAACGATTGGGTGTTCTGCCAAACGGTAGCCTGCTGGTAGTACGTGCCAAACCTCTCGCCGCCCAGCTGCGCCAGGAGGACCTGGCGGTACGACTCGACAGCGCGATCGCCGCGGCCCAGCGACCCCGTGGGGCCTCGCGAGGCCGGGGCGGCCGTGGTGGGCGAAAGCCCGCCACGAGCGCCCCCGCGATCAGCGGAACAGACGGGAACCGCCGCCCCGACGAGGGCGCAGAACGGTGGACGAGCCGATGACCGAGCACAGACCGACGGCGTTCGCACGGTTGTGGATCCTGCCGATCCGCGGGTATCAGCGTTTCATCAGCCCGCTCTTTCCACCGGTCTGTCGCTTCTATCCTTCGTGTAGTGCGTACGCCGTCGAGGCGTTGCGCGTGCACGGAGCGTTGTACGGGTGGTGGCTCGCCGTCAGGCGTATCGCCCGTTGTCATCCCTTCAACCCCGGAGGACTTGATCCGGTTCCGCCGCCCCGAGGGCGCCGGAACGAGGAGTCCGAGGAGTCTACGGGCGGAACCGGGCAGACCGGCACCGCTTCCGGGGACCAGTAGCTGAACCGAATCACCGAGGAGTTGGCCGGTGCTCGACTGGCTTTACAACATCATCGGCCACGTGTTGGTCTGGATCCACTCGGGTCTGGCCCTCGTTGGTCTGGACCCCGACAGTGGGTGGGCCTGGGGCCTGTCCATCGTGCTGCTGACCGCCATCATGCGTCTCCTGATGGTGCCGCTGTTCGTCAAGCAGATGAACACGCAGCGCAAGATGCAGGAAGTGCAACCGAAGATCGCCAAGCTTCGGGAGCGCTACAAGCACGACAAGGAGCGACTCCAGCGGGAGTCGATGAAGCTGTACCAGGAGAGCGGCACCAACCCCATCATGGGCTGCCTCCCGTTGCTGCTCCAGATGCCGGTGTTCTTCTCCCTGTTCAGCGTGCTGCGTGGTGTGGCCGAGGGCAAGGTGCAGTTCGGCTTCACCCAGGAGTTGGTCGACAGCGCTCGTGAGGCGCTGATCTTCCACGCGCCCATCGCGGCCCAGTTCAACACCTCGCCCGAGGACCTCGCCGAGCTGGGGGCCACCGACCCCATCATGGCGAAGATCGTCATCGCCATCGCCTGTGTACTGATGGGCACGACGACGTTCCTGACCATGCGTCAGAGCATCAAGCGGAGCATCGCGCAGCAGCCCGACAACCCGATGATGCAGACCCAGAAGATCATGATGTACATGGCGCCCCTCTTCGGGCTCTTCGGTCTCATGATGCCGATCGGTGTTCTGGTCTACTGGGTGACCTCCAACGTGTGGACCATGGTGCAGCAGCACTTCCTGTACCGGAACCAGCCGGTTCCGGGCGAGGAGGCCCCGGCTGCGAAGGGCAACTCCACCAAGGGTTCGGCCAAGGGCATGCTCGGGCGTAAGAAGGTCGCCGAAACCGCTCCGGAGCCGACGGAACAGCCTAAGATCGAACGCAAGCAGCCGAAGAAGCAGACGCGCTCCAAGCGCAGCGGTGGATCCAAGTAGGGACCCCTGTTTCGTGTCGGCCGCGGCGACTTTCGAGTGCGCAGGCGACAATGCCCCTGAGGCGTACGACGGCCAGGGACCGACGGATATGAGGAGACGGGAACGCTGTGGGACGTAGCGAGGAAGAGAACGGCGGTGTAGCGGTGGCCCAGGCACCCGAGGCCGGTATCGATATCGAGGCCCTGGAGAACGAGGGCGACATCGCCGCGGACTACATCGAGGGTCTCCTCGACATCGCGGACTTCGACGGCGACATCGACATGGACGTCGAGGGCGACCGTGCGATGGTCTCTGTCGTCGGTGCCACCCTGGACGAGCTGATCGGTGATGAGGGTGAGGTCCTGGAAGCGCTCCAGGAGCTGACCCGTCTCGCGGTGCACCGGGCGACCGGTGAGCGCAGCCGGCTCATGCTGGACATCGGTGGATACCGGGAGGGTCGCCGCAAGGTGCTCTTCCAGATCGGCACCGACGCGGCGAACAAGGTCAAGGATTCCGGTGAGTCCCACTCGCTGGAGCCGATGACCCCGTTCGAGCGCAAGGTCGTGCACGACGCGGTCGCCGCCGCCGGTCTGCGCAGTGAGTCGGAGGGCGAGGAGCCCAACCGTTACGTGGTGGTGCGTCCGGCGGACTGACCGGAAGCCGCATCCTCGGGGGCGATGTTTCACGTGAAACATCGCCCCCGACGTATGTCCGGGGGAGGGCTCCGGAGCCTTGCTCAGGTATCTTCCCTCGATTCGGGTGGCCCAGGGGATGTGTTTCACGTGAAACCCGGGGGCGCCTCACACATAGGATCGTCCCCGGGGCCTTCCCCACGAGTCGTCCCGTCCTCGGCAGTGCGAGGACGACCCCGATTCCGCGCCCAGCGCGATCCATCGGTGGGAGAGCCCTGTACGCGCGGACTGCCGTGATCCGCCGTGCGTCCCACTCGCCGTCGACCTGTGGACAGGTCGACAAGGCGATCAATGGTTCATGGAAGTGACGATGGACGAGTTCCGACAGGTGGTGACCGATGACCTCGGGCGCTGAGGAGACCGGCGCTACGCCCCCCGTACCCTCCTCACAGGCGGTGGAGGTGTTCGGCGACAGCCTGCCCGTGGCGATCCGTTTCGCTGAACTGCTCGCCGACGATGGCGTGCGCCGAGGGCTGATCGGCCCGCGCGAGGTGCCCCGTCTATGGGAGCGGCATCTCATCAACTGCGCTGTCGTTGAGGAGTTGATCCCGGAGGGGGCGGAGGTGGTCGACGTCGGATCGGGTGCCGGACTGCCCGGGCTGGTGATCGGGCTGCTGCGCCCCGACATCCGGATGACCCTCCTGGAGCCGCTGCTGCGAAGGACGGTCTTCCTGGAGGAGGCCGTCGAGATACTCGGCCTGGACAATGTGACGGTGCTCCGCGGGCGTGCCGAGGAGGTGCGTGGCGAGTTGTACACCGACTTCGTCACCGCTCGTGCGGTCGCGCCGCTGGCACGTCTGGCGGGTTGGTCGTTGCCTCTGCTGCGCAAGAACGGCAGCCTGTTGGCCCTCAAGGGGGAGCAGGCTGAGGCCGAACTCGCGGAGGCGGAACAAGACGTTTCGAAAATGCGGCCTAGCGTCTGCGATGTGATCAGGGTGGGGCGGGGTAAGGTCGATCCCGCTACCACGGTCGTTCGCGTCACGGTGACATCCGAGGGTGGTCCGTCCCCGTCCGAAGGTTCACAGAAGAAGAGACGGGGCGGCAAGAAGAAGCGCGGACGGAAGAGGTGAACTCATTCGTGCCCCACAATCCAGCCGACGACGCCGGCGTTTCACGTGAAACACCGGCGGGTGCTTATGGAGACCTGCTCGATGTTTCACGTGAAACATCGCCGGAACCAGCGGTGGGCCAGTCCCCTGTTTCAGGTGAAACATGGGGGGCCACGCACGCCGTCGCACCCGAAACGCCCATAGCGCAGGTGGCCCGTGCGGCCATGGCCGGCCAAGGACACGAAGACGCCTGGCCTCGCCCCAAGACCTGTCGCATCATCAGCGTCGCCAACCAGAAGGGGGGCGTCGGCAAGACCACCACGACGGTGAACATCGCCGCCGCCCTCGCCATGCATGGACAGCGCGTCCTCGTGGTCGACCTCGACCCACAGGGGAACGCGTCCACCGCTCTGGGCATGGAACGTGACGCCCAGACTCGATCCATCTACCACTGCCTGGTGGAGGACGAGGAGATCCGCAAGCTCGCCCAGCCGGTGCCGGACATCCCGAACCTGTGGTGTGCCCCGGCCACCATCGACCTGGCCGGCGCGGAGATCGAGTTGGTCTCGCTCGTGGCTCGCGAGGCACGTCTCAAGCGTGCCTTCGCCGCCTACGACACCACGGACCTCGACTACATCCTCATCGACTGCCCGCCTTCGCTCGGCCTGCTGACGGTCAACGCGATGGTCGCCTGCGATGAGGTCATGATCCCGATCCAGTGCGAGTACTACGCGTTGGAGGGGCTCGGTCAGTTGCTGCGCAACGTCGAGTTGGTCAAGTCCCACCTCAACACCGGGCTGTCGATAAGCACCATCCTGCTGACGATGTACGACGGGCGTACCCGTTTGTCCCAACAGGTGGCCGAGGAGGTGCGTTCGCACTTCGGGGACCTGGTCCTGAAGACGTTGGTGCCGAGAAGTGTCCGTGTCTCGGAGGCGCCGAGCTACGCGCAGTCGGTCATGACCTACGACCCCACATCCACCGGTGCGGTGGCCTACCTTGGGGCGGCGCGCGAGATCGCCCACCGCGCGGAGGGGATCAGCGCCGGCTGACGGCGACCGTTTCACGTGAAACATCCCGGCCGTCGGTCGGTCGGATCAGTACAAGGATTGTGAAGGGAATTGCCGGTGAGCCAGCAGCGGCGCGGACTGGGCAAGGGATTGGGGGCGCTCATCCCGCAGGGGCCGGCGGCCCCCGCGCCGGTGGAGAGTGTCCCGGAGGCACCCGCGCCCACCAAACCCACCACCCCCGAACCCGCGGTGGTCGAAGCCCCCAACGAACTCCCCGACGGCACCTACATCGACGAGATCGCGCTCACCTCGATCACGCCGAACCCCCGGCAGCCGCGTATCCACTTCGACGAGGAGGCCCTCGAAGAACTGAGGGACTCCATCGTCGAGGTGGGTCTGCTCCAGCCCATCGTGGTCCGCAAGCTCCAGGGCGGGAAGGATCCTCGCTATGAGCTGATCATGGGGGAGCGGCGGTTCCGGGCGAGCAAGTCCGCGGGTCTGGACCGGGTGCCGGCGATCGTTCGTAGGACCAACGACGACGAACTCCTCCGGGAGGCGTTGCTGGAGAACCTGCACCGGCAGCAGCTCAACCCGCTGGAGGAAGCGGCCGCCTACCAACAGATGCTGGACGACTTCGGGACCACTCAGGAGGAGTTGGCCCAGAGCGTGGGCAAGTCGCGGTCGCACATCTCCAACACGTTGCGTCTGCTGCGCCTCCCGGGGAAGGTGCAGAGGTGGGTGGCGGCCGGGGTGCTGAGCGCCGGGCACGCCCGAGCGCTTCTGTCGATCGATGACCCGGAGGCTCAGGAACGTCTGGCCGATCGGGTCAACAACGAGGGCCTCTCGGTCCGTACGTTGGAGGAGATCGTCGCCCTGCGCCGCAAGGGTCATGACATCGATGACGCGGAGAAGGCGCGCCGGTCCGCCGGGCGCATCTCCAACCCGCCTCAGGTCGAGGAGTGGGCGTCCCGTTTCGGGGACCGGCTCGACACCACCGTGAAGGTGGACATCGGCCGGAAGAAGGGCAAGATCGTCGTGGAGTTCGCGACGATGGAGGACCTGGAGCGGATCATCAAGCAGATCGAACCGTGATGGCGCCACCCTCGTGACCGAGCGGGGGCGTGATCCGAGGGCGGTGTTTCACGTGAAACACCGCCCTCGTTCGTGTTCGAGGGGCGCCGTCGAGGCGTCTTCGGGGGCGCGTGTTTCACGTGAAACACGCGCCCCCCGCTTCCGAGATGTTTCACGTGAAACGCGAACGGCCTCGAAGGTGCTCGAAGCGCCAGGGTCCCCCTGGGGCGACCGGCGCGGGTCGGTTCGTACGCGGGTCGCCGAAGACGACGAAAGGCCCCCAGGTGTCACCTGAGGGCCTTTCGTGGGGTCGGTTAAAGGAACTCGCCGAGCTCCTTCTCCAGGACCCGCTTCGGCTTGGCGCCGATGAGCTGCTTGACGACCTTGCCGTCCTTGTAGACGTTCATGGTCGGCAGCGACATGACGTTGTAGGCGCGCGGCGTCTCGGGGTTCTGGTCGGTGTTGATCTTGACGACCTCGATCTTGTCGCCGTATTCCTCGGCCAGCTTGTCCAGGACCGGGGCCATCTGCTTGCAGGGGCCGCACCAGTCGGCCCAGAAGTCCACCAGCACGGGCTTGTCGCTGGCGAGGACCTCCTCCTTGAAGGTGGCGTCGGTGACGTTCTTGACGGTCGACACTTCTTGGTTCTCCTTGGTTCGACGAAACCGGGTGGGTGGAGGGTCAGTTGCCGTGTTCGGCGAGGTAACGCTCGGCGTCCAGCGCGGCGGAGCAGCCGGTGCCCGCGGCCGTGATCGCCTGGCGGTACTGGTGGTCGACCACGTCGCCCGCGGCGAAGACACCCGCGAGGTTGGTCCGGGTGGAGGGGAAGTCCGCCTTCACGTAACCCTCCCCGTCGAGTTCGATCTGGCCCTTGAAGAGCTCAACCCGCGGGTCGTGGCCGATCGCGACGAACAGGCCCGTCACGTCAAGGACGCTCTCCTCGCCGCTCTTGCGGTTGCGGACCTTGAGGCCGCTGACCCGCTCCTCACCGAGGACCTCGACGACCTCGGTGTCCCAGACGAACCTGATCTTGTCGTTTGCGAAGGCGCGCTCGACCATGATCTTGCTGGCGCGCAGTTCGTCGCGGCGGTGGATCACCGTCACGGACTTGGCGAAGCGGGTGAGGAACAGGGCCTCCTCCATCGCGGTGTCGCCACCGCCGACCACGGCGATGTCCTGGTCGCGGAAGAAGAAGCCGTCACAGGTGGCGCACCAGGAGGTGCCCCGGCCCGAGAGTTCCTTCTCGCCGGGCACGCCCAACTCGCGGTAGCCGGAACCGGTGGCCAGGATGACGGTGTGCGCAAGGAAGGTCTCGCCCCCGGCGGTGACCTCCTTGACGGGCTTGCTCAGCTCGACCTCGGTGACGTCCTCGGGGACCAGCTCCGCACCGAAACGCTCGGCCTGCTTGCGCAGGTTGTCCATGAGGTCGGGGCCCATGATGCCGTCCGGGAAACCGGGGAAGTTCTCCACGTCGGTGGTGTTCATCAGCGCGCCGCCGGCGGTGATCGAACCTTCGAAGACCAGCGGGCGCAGCTCGGCCCGGGCGGCGTAGACGGCGGCGGTGTACCCCGCCGGACCGGAACCGATGATGATGACATTGCGGACGTCGCTCACGCTGGTAGGCCCTTCAAGCAGTCGGCTTTCCTGGCCACGGTGACGTGACCGGAGGGAAGATGGTTAGCACAACCGATGGTAGGCGCACCGCATTCCCTCCGAGACATCCGTCCTGCTCGCGGGGTGGGCATGGGTCTCAGCGTTCGACGCCGCCTCCGGTCAGACCTCGGATCCCAAGGGCGATCCCACCCGCCACCGCACCCCAGGCGGCGTTCAGCACGAGCACCATCACCAGGGCGAAAGGATTGGTGAGCGGCCCCTGGAGCCGCCCGTCGAGGAGGGGCGACAGGACCGCGCTCAGCGCGATGGCGAAGACCCCGTAGGCCACACCGGTGTGGACGAGGGTGAGGAAGGGGCGCGGGACCCGCGCGATCAGGACCGCCGCGACCCACGACACGGTGATGAGGACGGTCGTGGCCACGGGGACCAAGGGGCCTTGGGCGAAGGCGTCGGCGATACCCGTGATGCGCAGCAGGGGCCGGACCAGGGCGAGCGCCCCCAGACCCAGAACGAGGGGCCACGTGATGCCGGAGAACAGTCCTTGTGGCGTGGACGGGGTGTGCTGCCGCATGGGTACCTCACAGGTCGATGTGCTTGGCGTCGTCGATGTGTCCCGACGACATCGATCCTGGATTGCGCACCCCCTCGTCGGCGTCTGCGCGGGGGCTCTCGTTCGTACGTCGGAACGCGTACCGACGCGCGTCCGTGGACCTACGGGCGAGGGAGTCCCCGCTCCCTAGAATCGACGCATGCCGGAACAGTCCACCCGCCAAGGTCTCGTCGTCGACGTCCTGTTCGGCTTCGCCGTGTTCGCCGTGGTGGCGATCGCGGTCGGAGCGGATGTCGGCGGTGAGGGGAATCAGGCCCTGGGTTACGTGATGGCCCTTGTGCTCGGCGCGCTCATGTTGTTGCGCCGACGAGCGCCCGTGATGGTCCTTCTGGCCACCTGCGTCCTGGTCATCGGCAACTACGTCATCGAACTGCCGACGATCGGACTGGCGATCCCCGCGGCCGGAGCCCTGTACTCGGCCGCCGAGGCGGGGAGGACGGAGTGGGCGGCCGGGAGTTCGATCGCTCTCCTCGTGGTGTCGACCCTGGCCCGCCTAGGACAGGGCCAGGACGTCGCCTACCTGCTCGGGTACGAACTCGCGTCCACGGTCGCGGTCATGGGCGCGGCGATCGCGCTCGGGGACGGCGCCAGACAACGTCGCGAGGGGGTACGGCAGCGGGAACGGATCGCCGTGCTGGACGCCCAGGCGCGGGACGCCGAGGCCGCCGAACTGCTGGCGCGGGAACGTACCAGGATCGCCAGGGACCTGCACGACGCGGTGGGGCACCACCTGTCCGTGGTCTCGCTGCACGCCGCGGTCGCCACCGAGGCGTTGGAGGAGGGGGAGGAGGCCGACCTGTCCACCGCTCGTGACGAACTGGCCCACGTCACCCAGGCGTCCCGTGAGGGGTTGCGCGACCTGCGCTCCACGGTCCGGGCCCTGCGCGAGCCGGGAGCGGAGGTCGAACCGATCGCGGGGCTGGCCCACCTGGAGGGGCTCGTGGAATCGGTGCGCGACGCGGGACTGACGGTGCGGGTGTCGGGTTCCGCGGGGGAGGGGCTGACGGCGTTGGTCGACGCGACCGCCTACCGGGTGATCCAGGAGGCGCTGACCAACACGTTGCGGCACGCGCGGGCTCGCCGCGCCGAAGTGCTCCTGGAACGCGACGGTGACGAACTCGTCGTCACGGTGACCGACGACGGGAGGACCATGGAGGTGCCGGTGCGGGAGGGGAGCGGACTGACGGGGATGAGGGAACGGGTGCGTATGGCGGAGGGGACCATGGCGTTCGAGGCGGTGCCCACCGGCGGTTTCCGTGTCGGTGTTCGTCTGCCGGTCGGAGGTGGCGTGTGATCCGGGTGCTGTTGGCCGACGACCAGCCACTGGTGCGGGCCGGGGTGCGGGCGCTGTTGGAACGGGACGGCGACATCGAGGTGGTGTCGGAGGCCTCCGATGGGCGCGCGGCCCTGGTCGAACTCGACCGCTTCCGCCCGGACGTGCTGCTGTTGGATCTGCAGATGCCCGCGGTGGATGGTCTGGGCGTGCTGCGGGAGCTGGAACGTCGACGTGTCGACACGTCGGGGCGCCGACATGTCGACACCCGGGTGGTGGTGCTCACCACTTTCGGGGAGGACGACAACGTGTTCGGGGCGCTGCGCCTGGGTGCCGCCGGGTTCCTCCTCAAGGACGCCGGCCCCCGGGAATTGCGCGAGGCGGTCCGAACGGTCGCCGCGGGCGACGCCCTGCTGTCCCCGGGGGTGACCCGTCGGGTCGTCGAACGTCTGGCACGGGTGGAACCCCCGCCGAACGCGGACGAACGCCTGGCCGGCGTCACCGACCGGGAACGCGAGGTCCTCGCCCTCGTCGGTCGGGGCATGTCCAACCAGGAGATCGGTGGCGAGCTCCACCTCAGCCCGGCCACGGCACGTACCCACGTGGGTCGACTGCTGGCCAAGCTCGGGGTACGGGACCGGGTGGGTCTGGTCGTGGTCGCCTATGAGAGCGGCCTCGTCCGCCCCGGAGAAGGCGGACCCGCACCGCGGTAGTCCGTTAGAGGTTTCCCTCGGCGAGGACGGCCGAGTCCAGGTCACCGCCGCGAGCGCAGGTCGGGTCGACCACGAGCACGTCGACACCCTCACCGCTTCGGATGAACAGGACCCAGGCGCGGTCGGTGCCCTCGGGCCCTTCCCATTGGGCGTCGTCGACCAGGGTGACGTGGGAGTCGGTGGTCGCCTCCACGTGGGCGACGCATTCCCGCGCCCCCTGGGGCAACTTCGCCGATTCCTCCGACTTGACGCCCATGCCGTCGTCCCCGGCCCGGTCCAGGACCTCGGAGGCCTGCGTCGTGAGACCGTCCTCGGTGTAGACGGTGCCGCTGGCCACACTCTCCGCGGAGTAGGACTGGGCGGTGTCCGGGGCGCTCTCGGTCGCGGTGTCCTCCGACAGTTGGGAGGCCGCTCCCATGTCCGGTTCATCGGACATCAGGTTTCCGATCACCGCTGTGCCGGCACCGATGACGAACACCGAAGCGGCGGCCACCATGAGGAGCTTGGGCAGACCGAAACCGCGTCGCTTCCGGTTGATCGGGGTGACGGACGCGGGCGCGTCCGATGCCGTCGGGGGTGTGGTGTCGCGTTCACCGGTGGGCCGGTCCACGTCCGTGCGTTCGGAGACGGCCTCGGAGATCCGACCGTCGAGGAGGTCGGCGACGTCCTGCGGCATCGTGGGCGCCGGGACATCGGCGAGCACGCGGGTGACCCCGGCGAGTTCGTCGATGGTGGTCGCGCAGATGGCGCAGGTCTCGATGTGGTCGGCGACAGAGCGTTCCTCGTCGGGTTCCAGAAGGTCCTCGGCGAAGAAGGCGAGTGCCTCCACCTCAGGATGGGACGTCACGATGGGTTGGCACCTCCTCTCCCAGATGTGACGTCTCGGGGAAGTCCAGGGTTCCTTAGATGAGCCAGGGAAGGAAGTAGTTTGGCGCGACCTCGCGCACATCTGCTCTTGACCGTGCCGGTGGCGACTTCGAGGATGTCGGCGGCCTCGTCGACCCGGTACCCGAGCATGTCCACCAGGGTCAGTGCCATGCGCTGGTCCAAGGGCAGTTGTTCGAGGGCGGCGTGCACGTCCAGGCGGGACTCGGTCTGGGAGGCGTGGTCGGGGGCGCCGCCGGTCCGGCCGAGTCGTTCGTTGGAGATGACGTCGAGCGTCTCGTCCTCGGTGGGGGTGGCCGGCCGGACCTTCCTGCGCCGGAGCCGATCGTGGCACGCGTTCACCACGATCCGGTGCAGCCAGGTGGTGACCTGGGACTCACCTCGGAATCGATCCGCGGCGCGGAAGGCCGAAAGGAAGGCGTCCTGAAGGGCGTCGGACGCTTCCTCGGGGTCATGCATCATCCGGATGGCGACAGCCCAGAGGCGCTCACGGTGTCGGCGAACCAGTACCGCGAACGCCTGCTCGTCACCCTGAGCGTGCCTGGACAACAGCTCCTTGTCAGGGAGCTCCTGGGCCGCTTCCATCAGCGCTGATCACATACCCCACGACTAGAGAGAACTAGAGTCCGCGTACCTCGACCTCGTTGACGCTTCCACGGTAGCGGTCGCCGTCCGCGGGTAGTTCGACGAACCAGACCACGACGTACTGTCCGGTCACGCTCTCTTCGAGCTGCACCGTCTCCGAGCCGTTGACCGAGCCCTCCCAGGCGACGGGAAGGGCGGCGTCGAGGGCCGCCGGGTCCGTGGCGGAGACGTCGTCACCGACCCGGATCTGCATACCGAAGTCCTTGTCGGGCGTGATCAGGTCGAGCTCGTGTACCTCCTTGGCCGAACCCAGGTCGATGAGCAGACCGACGCCGGCCTTCTCGGTGCCCATCGGGTCCTTGTAGCCCTCGGTGTTCCACTGGGTGCTCGGGTCGCCGTCGTGCGCGAGCCCCGCCTTGTCCCCGTGTTCGCTGCCGTCACCGAGCGGGTCGAACCCGTCGGACGCGGCGATGGGGAGGACCTCCAGTTCGGCGCTGTCGACGACGTCCTCGGTGGCGTCCGCGCTGGGGTCGGCCTCTTCACCGGAGCCCGAACGCAGGTTCGTGCCGAGTGTCCAGGCGCCCGCGACCACACCGGCGAACAACAGGACGGCCACGGCGCCGATGAGCAGGCGCTTGGTCGACGATCCCTGGTCACGGGAGTCGCGTTGTTCCATTCGCGAGGCCGCCGGGGGCCGGGACCCGCCCGAACGCGCGGCGGTGGAGCCGTTGCGGGCGCTGCGACGGGGACCGGTGGTGGTGTCGAACTCACCCGTGCGCCGGGAGGTGCCGGGTTCGGGCGGGGGGACCGCCTCCGCCGGAGCCACGGGCAGGGGGATGAGACGGGGGACCTCGGCCAGGGCCGCGCAGAACTCCGCGGGGGTGGTGATGGGCGGGCCCGGCACCATCTGACCGACCAGCTGCGGCAGGGCCGCGCGGGTGGTGATGGTGGCGAGCTGTTCGGTGATGCCCTGACGCAGTTGACCGGGAGGGTAGGGGCCCATCGGTCCTTGCGGGGCGCCGGGCAGGCCGCTCTGCGGTCCGCCCGGCCAGTAGCCGGTGAGGGCCGCGTACAGCAGGTTGCCCAGCCCCTGGGCGTCGATGGCACCGGGTTGGGGGACGTTGCTGCCCAGCAGCGCGGCGTCCACCCCGATACCGGTGACCTTGACCGCTCCGCCGCTGCTCCACATGAGCTTGCCGGGGGACAGACAAAGGTGATGGAGACCGTTGGCGTGGGCGGCGGCGATGGCCTCGGCGGCCTCGGCGACCAGACCCGCGGCGCGTTCGGGCTCCATGGGGCCCTGCTGGAGCAGTTCGGCCAGGGAGGAGCCGATGACCCACTCCTCGACCACATAGGGGATGGGTGAGGTGTCGTCGGCGTCGAAGACCTGGGTCACGCGTGCGTCGGGCACACGGCTGGTGGCCCTGGCGGCTCGCACGACCTCTGACGTTCGGGGGAAACCGTCGGCGAAGGTCCATACGGCGACCGGACGCGCCAGCGTCTCGTCGGTGGCTTTCCACCGGGTCGCACCACCGGTCTCGCTCACCACGTGGTCGAGTCGGTAGCGGTTGGCCAGCTTCGCCCCGGGTTCGATCAGGAAGGTGCTCATGATGGGAGTGACGGGTGCCAGTGCCGCTGAGTCGCGTGGTTCCCATGCGGGTTCACACGAGGGGATCGGCCCTGTCTGCTGTCCCCAGCCTCCCTTCGGGCAGCTCGGATGAACGATGCTTTGGCGGTAAAGCGGTGTCTGTCCATGCTAGGACGCGTGAACAGCCTCTTTGGAGGACATTGATTACCCATCGACCTTCCTGGACGTATTCGTATCCGACTACCCAAGGTCATCCATTCCAGGTGATCAGCGGCGTCGTAGTCGTGTCTTGAGCAAATCCAGGAAGGATGTGACTTCGGACACATTGAGGAACTTGGCCGAGACCACGAACAGTACGGCACCGACCAGGCCTCCGGCCACCATCGAGGAGAGAGCCGGCCACAGATCACCGGGCAGACCATTGAAGACCACGAGCATCAGGATGCCGAAGAGGGCCGCGGGGACGGTGGCCAGGTGCAACTTGAACAAGGTGACCACGGTGCGACGCCCGTCCAGGCCGTTGAGTCGCTTGTGGAGGATGTACCACATGATCGCCGAACCCACGATGTAGTACAGGCCGTAGGGGACCGGCAACCACACCACGATGTGCTGCGGGGTCTCCGCGAACACGAACAACAGGGCGACACCGGTGATGGCGTGCGTGATCTCCGAGGGGATCGCCACCAGGGCGGGCGTACGGGTGTCGCCCAGCGCGTAGAAGACACGCATCTGTAGCTGGAACAGCGTGAACGGGATCAACATCACGCAGAAGACCATCAGGATCCGACCGATGGCCGCGGCGTCCTCGGCGCTGGTGCTGCCCTGCGCGTAGATCATCACGCAGAACGGGATGGCGAAGACGATCATCGCCACCGCGATCGGCACGATCAACACCGAGGAGAGACGGAAGCCCCGGGAGAAGTCACTGCGGACCTGGTCCTTGCGGCCGGCCGCGACGTGTTCGCTCATTCGGGGCAGCAGCGCCGTGATCACCGAGACCGCGATGATCGCGTACGGCAGCTGGAACAGCATCGAGGCGAACTTGTAGGCCGCGATGCCCGATCCGCTGTCGTAACCCAGCTCCGCCGACATCGCCCCGGCGCGCGTGGCGACGTTGGTGGAGACGAGGGCGCCCACCTGCGCGACCACGATGTACAGCATCATCCAGGAGGCGGCGCCGGCCGCCTCGCTCAGGCCCGAACCCCGCAGGTCCAGACGCGGCCGCCAGCGGAAGCCCGCCGCGAACAGCGCCCAGATCAGCACGGCGGCCTGCACGACCTGGCCCAGCGCGGTCCCCAGGCCCAGCAGCGCGATCTCGCCCTGCGTGATGGTCTCCGGGGTCCGTCCCGGGCCGGCGATGCTCAGGAACCACAGGCAGATGCCGATGATCACGACGTTGTTCAGCACCGGAGCCCACATGGGGGCGCCGAACTTGTTCCGCGCGTTCAGCATCGCGCTGGCCAGACCGCTGGCGCCGATGAAGAAGATCTGCAGCACCAGGTACCGGGCGAGGATCACCGAGACGTCGTACTGCGCCCCGCTGAACCCGCCCGCGTAGATCCTGATGAACCACTCGGCGATCAGCACCGAGACCAGGGTCAGCACGAACAGACCGAGCAGCATCAGGGTGACCAGGCGCTGTTCGGTCTTGTCGCCGCCGTCCTGGTCGAGCTTGCGTCGCTTGACCAGGAACGGCACGAACACACTGGCCAACAACCCGCCGATGAGCAGGTCGTAGATCATGTACGGGACCATGCCCGCGGTCTGATAGGCGTCGCCCAGCAGCTGGGTGCCGATCGCGGCGGCCAGGACGATGGTCCGGACGAAGCCGGTCACACGCGAGGCGATCGTGCCGACCGCCATGATCGCGGTCGACTTGGCGATGTTGCCCGGACCGGTGTGGGACGAACCACCGATCTCGTCGCCGTCCTCCATACCGGCGCGGTCCGCGGTACCCACGTCACCGATGTCGCTCGGATCCCGGAGGGTCTTCAGACCGGTCTCGGGTTCGCCCTGGGGTTCTGAACGTTCATACGCGTCGAGCACGTCCTCCGGCATCACCATCTGGCGACCGGAGCGTTGCTTCGGAGGGTCCTCGGGTCCGTTCCGGGAACCGTCGGCGTACTGACGGGGGTTGTCGCTGGACACCGTCGGGCGGTCCTTTTCTGACTGAGTGCGGCTACGGGTTCGTGCGCCGGCGGGTACGGGGCCGGAACAAGGGGACGTTCATCATCGACGCAGCCGACCGCGGATCAGTTCCACCGCGGCGCTCAGTTCGGGCACGCGCAGCACGCGCGCGGACACGAGGAAGAGCAGGGCGCCGGCGACGCAACCCACCAGGGGAGCGCCGACGTAGGTGAACAGACCGGGACCGACGTAGGCGTCGAAGAACCAGAGCACACCGAAGCCCGCCGCGATGCTGGGGATGACGGCCAGGTGCAGGCGCAACAATGTGCCAAGCACGTGCTTTCCGTCAAGTCCCCCGATACGACGACTGATCACCTGACCGGCGATGGTCAGACCGGACAGGAACGACAGCATGAAGCCCGAGGCGACACCGACCACGACCATGTTCGGCGGCAGCAGCAGGTAGGCCACCAGTGCCAGCGCGCTGTGCACGGCGAGGTTCGCGCCACCGATGAGGGCGGGGGTCTTCGTGTCGCCCATGGCGAAGAAGACGCGCAGCATCAGCTGGAAGACCGTGAACGGCACCAGACCGAGCGACATCACCGCGAGGATCTGGCCGATGGCGACCGCGTCGGCCACCGAGACCGACCCGCGCGCGAAGGCCAGGATGGACAGCGGCTCGGCGAACATCGCGACCGCGAAGGCGGTCGGCACCAGCACGAAGGCGGAGATCCTCAGGGTGCGGGAGAAGTCCGAGCGGACCGCGTCCCAGTTCCGATCGTCGGCGTGCGCACTCATGCGGGGCAGGAGAACGGTGATCAGCGAGACCGCGATGATCGCGTAGGGCAACTGGAAGAGCTGGTAGGCCAGGTTGTAGGCGCTGATGCCCGCGCCCACGTCCAGGCCCTCTTCGATGCTCGCGACGTTGGCGGCGTTGGCGATGTTGGTGGTGATCCACAGCCCGGCCTGGGTGAGCAGGGTGTAGAGCATCATCCAGCCGGCGGTTCGGAGCGCCTCGCCGAGCCCGGAGCCGCGCAGGTCGAGCCGGGGACGCCACCGGTAACCGGTGCGGGACAGGGCGATGAACAGGACCAGGGCCTGCATGGCCATGCCCGCCGCGGTGCCCGCGCCCAGCAGGGTCAGCTCGGAACCGGTGACCGTGTCGGGGGTCTTCCCGGGCCCGGCCACGAGTAGGAACAACCCGGCCACGCACATGATGATGACGTTGTTCAGCACCGGAGCCCACACGGCGGCGCCGAACTTGTTCCGGGTGTTGAGCATCGCGCTGAGCAGGCCGCTCAGACCAACGAAGAAGATCTGCGAGAGCAGGAAACGCGCCAGGTAGACGGACGCCTCGAACTGCAGCGGGGTGAACCGGGAACCGTACAGCCAGATCAGAGCCTCGGCGGCCAGGATCGCGACCGTGGTCACCACCAGCAACGCCAGCACCATCGAGGTGAACAGGCGGTCCTCGGTGGCCTTGCCACCGTCCAGGTCGTTCTTGCGTCGCTTGACCAGGAACGGGATGACCACGGAGGCCATCAGGCCACCGATGAGCAGGTCGTTCAGGATGAAGGGGATCGTGTGCGCCGTGTGGTAGGCGTCACCGAGCAGGTGGGTTCCGATGGCCGCGGCGAGCACGATGGTCCGCGCGAATCCGGTCAGTCGGGAGGCCATGGTGCCCACGGCCATGATCGCGCTGGAACGCATCATGCCGCCGGAGCCCTTCTCCGCCGCGGGCTTGTCCGCCACGGGTTCGGCGTCGGGCGCGGGGTCGCGTGGGGCGTCCATGGGCTCGGGGAACTCACCATCCTCGGAGGAGGGCGTCGAGCCCGGGTAGGGCCGGGTCGCGCTGTCGCCCGGGAGGGACCCGTCGAAGTGCTTACTGTGCCTCGGCGAGTAACGAGGGGGTTGTTCGTCGCCGTTAGGGGATTCGGTGACCACCGTGGATCAGGGTTCCTTTCATCGGAGGTATCGAGACGCGACTCCGGGGCCCGGAGCCTCGCGAGGGGTGCGGGCGTGGTGACGTGTGGACAAGGGAACAGGTCGACGGGGCGACATGTCGTCATGTCGCCCCGTCATCTCGTCGACACGGCTTCGGGCTTCACGCGCGGGTGTCGCCGTCATTCGACCGGTCCTCGCCGGGTTCGGTGTCCTCGGGGACGGACTCGCCCTCGGAGTCGGATGAGTCCTCGGAACGGGACGTGTCCTCGGGTTCGGTGTCCTTCGCGTCCTGCTCGGACCTCGCGTCCTCGCCGTCGCTCGGTTCCTCTTCATCCTCGTTGCCCGCGTCGCCCTCGTCGTCCTTGTCGCCGTCAGGGGCGCCGCCCTCGGCCGCGTCGGCCTTGGCGGCCTGTCGGCGGGCCCACTTGCGCAGTGCCCTCGGGGCCAGGGCCGCGACCAGGATCAGCAGTCCGATCCCGCTGATGAGCAGTGCCTGTGTGCCCAGACCCGTGGCGTTCACCTGGATCACGGTGTCCTGCGGGCTGATCGGCTCACCGTTGGAGTTCTGCAGGCTCACGTGGACCGCGGTGGTCCCGTTGATCCTCGCCGAGAGCGGCACGTAGACGGTCGTCTTGGCGCCCGGGGCGATCTGGAAGTCGGACGTGTAGGTGCCGATGCCGAGCCGTTCGGCGTTCTCCGAGTAGATCGACAGGTGCACGTAGACCGACTCGTCCTCCAGGTCGTTGGCGACGAGTACACCGGTGATCCCGGTGCTGCTGGCCAGGGTCACCGGTTCGCCCGGGATGACCCGCACGTCCTGCATCCGCTCCTGCACCGACTGACCGACCACCGAACGGGTCGCCCCGGCCAGGGCCTCGCGCTCACGCCAGTACACCGACTCCAGACGCACGATGGCCGGACGGAAGGGGTCGCTGTCCCCGACGAGGATGCTGTTGAACAGGCGCACGTCCCGACTCACGTCCTCGACCTCGCCGAGGTAGCCGGAGCCGAGCTCCTGTTCGGCGGCCCGGTCCGGATAACGCAGGCCCGACCGGGTCTCCTCCTGGTCGTCCTGGGAGGGCGGCTCGACCTCGTCCAGACGTTCGGGGGAGAGCCACGGTAGGTCCTCGGTGGCTTCGAGGACGCCGGACGCCAGTCCCGTGCCGGGGTCCCAACCGGCCGGGGGAGCGGCCACCACGACACGGTCGCCGCCGACGTTCTCACTCGCGATCATCGCGGTCTCCGCGGCGAACCGTTGCAAGGCCAGGGTGGACTCACCGGGGCCGTGCGAGGGCATGGACAGCACCTCGGTCAGGCCCGCGTCGGCGACCAGGGCGAACGGGTCGTCCTCGTCGTCCTCACCGGCCGGGAGGGGGGCCTGCGCGGTGGGGGTGGTGGAGAGCCAGGACGCGGTCGGCATCGCCGATTCGCGCAGGATGAATCGGTGGGCGTCGTGTGAGGCGTACAGCTGCTGGACGTTCTCGTCCATGAGACCGCGGGCCGGGAACGCGTACCTGGAGTCGGGCTCCATCGCCAGGGAACGGCGCACCGCCTCCTGGGCCAGGGTCAGGGAGGCGTCGGCGTCGACGTGCAGGTCGTTGCGCAACAGCGCGACCAGGTCGGTGTTGGCGTACGGGGTGGTCACGACGGTGTCGGCGGGCAGGATCCGCCGGGCCTCGCGCAGCCACACCTGGGCGGGGACGTCGGCGGCGCGCTGGTGGCGTTCCGGTTCGACCCCCTCGGGGACCTCCAGCAGATCCTCCAGGACGTCGTGTTCCTCCGCGGCGATGCGCAGGACGTCGTCCATGGTCCCAGGGTCGATCGCCCAGGTGATGGGGACACCCTCGGTCCGCGTGGGGGTCTCCTCCTCGTCCTCCTCGCCCCCTTCGGTCTCCTCGGGTGCGTCCGGGGCCTCCGTGGCGCCGTCCTCCGGAGACGCGCTCGCCTCGGGGGATGGGGGCTCCTCCGCGGTGGCGTCGTCCTCGGTGGGCTCCGCGCTGGGAGGCTCCTCGCCAGGGGACAGTTCGGCCGTCGGGCTCTCGGCGTCGGGTGAGGGCTCGTCCTCGGTGGGCTCCTCCTCCAGGCCGAGCTCGTCGACGAGGTCCTCGTCGCCGGGATCGAAGGACAGGGGGACCTGGGCGCCGGCGGCCAGGAGACGGCCCAGACGCCCCTCCTCGGTCACGGACGAGTGCAGGTCCTCGCTCAGGAAGGTGTCGTCGTCGGCGCGCTGTGGTTCGTCCATCAGCGGCCAGACCCAGGCCAGGTCGAGTTCGTCGACGTCGTCGTTCCCGGTGTAGGGGAGGAAGGTGTACTGAGCGCCCAACTGTTCGCCGTCGCCGTCCAGGGCCTCCACGACCATGGGGTACACGCCGTAGGAGCCCAGGTCGAGATCCTCCGCCGGGGTGCTGAGCGAGTACTCCAGGCCCTGGTCGGGCTCCAACGCGCCCTTGAACTCCTTCTCCGGTCCCTCCGCGTCCGGCTGCCAGCCGTCGCCGGTGGCGAACTCGTCCATCTCCTCGCGGGTGTTGAAGGAGTGCCGCGAGTAACGGATCCGGACGGTGACGTCCTCGATCGAGGTGTCGGTGGCGTTGGTCACCTCACCCGACACGCGTAGCGTGCTGTCCTCGTCGATGGCGTCCGGCGTGATCCGGTCCACGACGATCGGAGGCACCGACTCCTCGTTCTCAGGTTCCGCCGCGACGGGTGAGAGCGTGGCCGGGATCGGAAGCAGCGCGGCGGTCATGGCCATGACCGCGGCCGCGGAAGCAGTTCGACGCAACGCTTGACCGGTTTCCTGATTCGGGGCCAGGGGTCCGTCCCGCCGGGGCCGTGAAGTGACGGGGCGGGGACGGATCGGGGTGCCCGCGCGGCGCGCTCGGCGTGAGGCGGGGCCGGTGGCCGCAGGACGAAAGTGACGGGCCACCACTCCACCAGAAGATACCGTGTCCACCGAACCCGGGTTCTGGTGCGCCCGGTCGCCCGGCGCGTGGCGGGGACAGCATTTCATCCGGTGCGGGGTACGCGCCAGAGGCGACGCGAGCAGGTCGGCGATTCGCGGTCACCCCGCGAGGCCGCTTAATCTGCGTGGTGTGCCGAACACAGAGTTTTCGAGTGAGAACGACACCGCCCCTACCCGGCCCGTGGTGAACGAGCCGACCGGTGAGCAGCGGGCGGCGATCACCGCGTTGATCGACTCGATCCGCCCGATCCCCGAGGACCTCGGGGATCGTTTCGCCGCGCACGACCAACAACTCGCCCTCGTCGGTGGCCCGGTGCGCGACGCTCTCCTCGGGCGTGTCTCCAACGACGTGGACCTCACCACCGACGCCGTACCCCAGCAGATCCTGAAGCTGGTCGATGGCTGGGCGGACTCGGTGTGGACCGTCGGCATCGAGTTCGGCACGGTGGGTCTGCGCAAGAGGGGGCTCCAACTGGAGATCACCACCTATCGCAGCGAGGACTACTCTCCCAAGTCACGCAAGCCCGAGGTGTCCTACGGCACCGACATCCACGACGACCTGCTGCGCCGCGACTTCACGGTGAACGCGATGGCGGTGCGCCTGCCCGACGTCGAGTTCGTGGACCCCTTCGGTGGCCTGGCCGACCTGCGGGCCAAGATCCTGCGCACACCGGGGCGCCCGGAGGACTCCTTCAGCGACGACCCGCTGCGCATCATGCGAGCGGTGCGCTTCGCCGCCCAGCTCGGCTTCGAACTGGCTCCCGAGGTGGTCGAGGCCGCCCGGAACATGGCGGACCGGCTCTCCATCGTCTCCGCGGAGCGCATCCGCGACGAGCTCACCAAGCTCATGCTCAGCCCGAACCCGCGCCGGGGCATCGAACTCATGGTGGACCTGGGCATCGCCGAGTACGTGCTCCCGGAGATCCCCAAGATGCGCCTGGAGATCGACGAGCACCACCGGCACAAGGACGTCTACGAGCACTCGCTCACCGTCCTGGACCAGGCCATGGAACTGGAGCGTTCCCGTGGGCACGAACCCGACCTGGTTCTGCGCCTGGCCGCGCTGCTGCACGACATCGGCAAGCCCAAGACCCGTTCCTTCGAGGGCGGCAACCGGGTGACCTTCCACCACCACGAGGTGGTGGGCGCCTCCATGAGCCGCAAGCGACTCACCGCGCTGCGCTTCCCCAAGGACGTGATCACCCAGGTCGGCGCCCTCGTCGCGCTGCACCTTCGTTTCCACGGCTATGGCAAGGGGGAGTGGACCGACTCCGCCGTGCGCCGCTACGCCCGTGACGCCGGTGACCAGCTGGAGCGGCTGCACATCCTCACGCGCGCGGACTGCACCACCCGCAACCGGCGCAAGGCCGCGTCGCTCTCACGTTCCTACGACGACATGGAGCGACGCATCTCCGAACTCGCCGAACAGGAGGAGTTGGACAAGATCCGGCCCGACCTGGACGGCAACGAGATCCAGGAGATCCTCGACATCAAGCCCGGCCCCCTGATCGGCAAGGCGTACCGGTTCCTGCTGGAACTGCGCTTGGAGAACGGCCCCATGGCCAAGGAGGACGCCGCCGCGGAGCTGCGCTCCTGGGCGGCCGATCACCTCAAGGATTGAGACCCGGCTTGACGGCGGTGACGACCATCGCCATGCCGAAGACCCGTGCCGGGGTGCCCTCCAGGCCGTCCGAGACGGGCTGGAGGGCCCGCATTCGGCGGTCGAGCGGCGGCATGAGGTAGTCGATGGACCGCACCCGCAGGCCCGCGTCACGCAGCAGACGTCCCATCTCCTGGGTGGTGAACGCCCGCGCGTCCGACATCCGCTCGTGCAGCGGACGGATCCACGGCAGGAACGGGACGGTCAGCGCGGAACGGCGCCGTTCTCCCCACATGACCCCGTGGGTCTCGAACGGGAACCACCGGTTGGGCGTGGTGATGGAGAAGGCCCCACCGGGCTTGAGCACCCGGTGGATCTCGGCGAGACTCTCCTCCAGGTGGTCGAGGTGTTCGAGCACCTCGAACGCGGTGACCCGGTCGAAGGTGTTGGCGTCGAAGGCGAGTGCGTCGGCCGACATCTTGTGCAGGCCGATCCGGTCCTCCAGGTCGGTACCGGCCACACGCGCGGCGAAGTCTTCGAGGCGGGCGGGTTCGACGTCGACGGCGTCCACCCTCACGAACCCCTCGGCGAGTTCCACCGTGTAGGTGCCGTCCCCGCAGCCGACGTCCAGCAGTCGGTCACCACGGGTGGGGAGCTGCCGGCGTACCGCCTCGATCCTCTTGGTGACCCCGCGCGCCCCGAAGGCGCTGGAGGGGTTGCCGAGTCCGTAGCCGACGCTCATGGTCACCATCTCCTCATCGATCGGTCACTGCGGGGACACTACATTAAGTGACTCTTTGGCTACTCATGGATGAGTCGATGAGGCGACAGGTCGACGGGGAGACAACTCGACAGGTCGACTTCAGGAGGCGGAACGCTCCAAGTCGGAACGGGCCAGGCGGCGGGCCCGAACGGTCCAGGCCCAGCCCATCGCGAGGAAGGCCGACGCCATCACCGTGATCACCGGCACGCTCACCCCGGACAAGGGAACCAGCCCCGCGGCCAGTGCCGCGCCCAGTACGAACGTGGCGTTGAAGAGCACGTCGTATACGGAGAAGACCCGACCACGGAACGCGTCGTCGACATGTCGTTGAACCAACGTGTCGACGGTCACCTTCACGCCTTGGGAGACGAAACCCAGCACGAACGCGGCCACCGGGAACAGCGCGGGGGAGAAGGGCAGCGCGAACACCAGCAGAGCCACCGCCGCCGACGCCAACAGGGCGGCGATCCAGGAGCTCGCCCCGATCCGCGCGGTCGCCGACGGAGTGGCCACGGCCCCCAGGAAGAACCCGAGCGCGAGCAGCCCGGCGGACACGGAGAACCCGGCCAGACCGGCGACACCGCCCCCGGTGAAGGTGTTGTTGTACAGCAGCAGGGTCACCAGGCTGGAGACGCCGAACAGGATCCGGTGGCCGCCGATGGTGAGCAGCGCGGCGCGAGCCGGGACGCGCTCCCAGATGTGCCGGACCCCGGAGACCATGCCGTGCACCACGTTGCCGAGGGCGGCCCGAACCTCCTCCGGCTCCCTCTCCAGGTGCGGACCCAGCTCCCGGTAGCGCAGCGTGAGCGAGACCAGGGCGGTCCCGGCGAAGCCCAGCGCGGCCACGAACAGGATGATCCCGGTTCCCAAGGCCTGTTCGCCGCCGATCATCCCGATGGCGAGACCGACACCGGTCCCGAGGGAACTGGCGACGGTGCCGCAGGTGGGCGTGACGGCGTTGGCCATCATCAGCTTGTCGCGGGACACCACGTACGGCAGCCCCGCGGAGAGGCCGGAGAGGAAGAAGCGGTTGACGCTCAGCACCAGGAGCGCCGCGACGAAGAACGCGGGCCCTTCGCCGTTGGCGACCAGGAACGCGGTCACCGTGGCCAGGACCGCCTTGAACACCGAGGACAGCAACAGGACCTGACGGCGGGGCCACCGGTCGATGAGGACCCCGGCGAACGGGGCGACAACGGAGAAGGGCAGGAGCAACACGGCGAAGGCCGCGGCCACCTCTCCGGCGCCGGTGTGCTGTTCGGGGTTGAAGAAGACGAAGCCGGCCAGCCCGGCCTGGTAGATCCCGTCGGAGAACTGCGAGACCAACCGGGTACCGAACAGCCGACGGAACCGGGATCCCTGGAGGACCGCGCGCAGATCGCCGAAGAAGGACACCCGCCAAGGATAGGAGAGCCGACGGTGCCCGGGGAGGGGAGGAAGGGAGAGACGGGGGCGCCCGGGACCGCTACGGCCCCGGGCGGCGCCTCTTCCTGTTTCCTACGCGACCCGCGGGCTACTCGTCACCCGCGATACCGTGCTCGCCCGAGATACCGTGCTCACCCGAGATGAACTGTTCCACCGCGTCGTGGGCGTGGGCGTCGCTGTACTGCTCTGGCGGCGACTTCATGAAGTAGGAGGACGGAGCCAGGATCGGACCACCGATACCGCGGTCCATGGCGATCTTCGTGGCGCGGACCGCGTCGATGATGATGCCGGCCGAGTTGGGGGAGTCCCACACCTCCAGCTTGTACTCCAGGTTCAGCGGGACGTCACCGAACGCGCGCCCCTCCAACCGGATGTACGCCCACTTGCGGTCGTCCAGCCACGGCACGTGGTCCGAGGGGCCGATGTGCACCGCGCCGGCGTTGAGCTCGTGCGGGATCTGCGAGGTGACCGACTGGGTCTTGGAGATCTTCTTGGACTCCAGCCGCTCGCGCTCCAACATGTTCTTGAAGTCCATGTTGCCGCCGAAGTTCAGCTGGTAGGTGCGGTCCACGACCACGCCCCGGTCCTCGAACAGCTTGGACAGCACCCGGTGGGTGATGGTCGCGCCGATCTGGGACTTGATGTCGTCACCGACGATCGGCACCCCGGCCTTGGTGAACTTCTCGGCCCACTCGGGGTCGGAGGCGATGAACACCGGGAGGGCGTTGACGAAGCCCACTCCGGCGTCGATGGCGCACTGGGCGTAGAACTTGTCGGCCTCCTCCGATCCCACGGGGAGGTAGGAGACCAGGACGTCGGCCTTGCTCGCCTTGAGAGCGGCGACCACGTCCACGGCGTCCTCGGAAGACTCCTGGATCGTCTCGCGGTAGTACATGCCCAGACCGTCGTAGGTCGGGCCGCGCATGACGGTCACGCCGGTCGGCGGGACGTCACAGATCTTGATGGTGTTGTTCTCACTGGCGGCGATCGCGTCGGCGAGGTCGTGGCCGACCTTCTTGGCGTCCACGTCGAAGGCGGCGACGAACTCGATGTCGCGCACGTGGTACGGGCCGAACCGGACATGCATCAGGCCAGGGACCCGGGAGTCCGGGTCGGCGTCCTTGTAGTAATGCACGCCTTGGACGAGTGACGCCGCACAGTTGCCGACGCCCACGACGGCTACACGTACCGAACCCATTGGTCCTTGCTCCTTCTTCTTCGCGAACATGGATTCCACGGCGCATGGCGACGGCCCCACGCCGACGGCGGTCCGGGGGTCGTCATCCTGCGTCCGTATTCCGTATGTGGTCAGCAGCGCGCACGAAGGTTCTGTTCCCCCTCAGGGCCGTCGGTTACGAGGGCGAACTGTGCTTGTCTGGCTGGTTTGTCTGCTATGACTCTATCTTCGCTTTCGCCGTGAGAACGCATGTCACGTGGCACTCGAGGGGTCTCATGGCCCACAGCGAACAGGAGAAGGTGCCCACCATCCCGAGGAATTCGCACGGGTGATGTCACATCACGGCTCCCAACTGGGTCGATGGCCACGGTCGCGCATTTGAGTGATCGCCGTCACATGCGGGATGGTGCTCATAGTCGAGGCTGTGACCTGCGACGACGCCGCCAAACCGGCGCACGGTAACAAGTCGGGCGAAGTGCGCGATACCCTCGCGCGTGGGTTGTGCAATACCGTTCGATCGCTCTACCGTGACTCATGATTTGCGTGTGCGGCCGGTAGAACCCCCGAACCGAGCCACCGCCGCGGCGACGTTCAGATCGGCCCGAAAAGGCCGCTGAGCAGGGGATGCGCACCCGCAGGCCAACGACCAGGAGGAAGTAGCGGCCAACGTCTTCGCGACCTGTTGAAAACCCTCACCCAGGGTTGGGCGTCTCTTTATCAAGCCTTGAACGACAGGCGACAGCGGTGGAAAACCAGGCTGATCCGGCCCAGAACCACGCCGGTACACCGTGAACAGGTCGCGAATCACCGATCCCCCAGGGGGGACAGTCCCCCTTCCACCAAGGAATCGTCAGGCCGACCGGCCGTGAGAGGCAATCGAGGACCACGTGAGTACCGAACGACGACGGAGTGCCGAAGGCGGCCGTCGCCGGGCCGACGGCCCGGGCGACGGTCCGCGCGGTGACGGCGGAAGGCGTAGGGCCGACGGCCCGCCCCGGGGGGAACGTGCCGGCGGACGACGCCGCCCCGATCCCGCGGACGAAGGAGGCTTCTGGGGAGGCGACGACGACGCCGCCCCGCGTAGGCCGCGCCCGCCCGAGGCCGGATCCCGCGCCGAAGGACGTCCGCGCCCCGAGGGCGGACGCCGCCGCGCCGATGGCGGCCGACCCCAACGCCCCGAAGGCGCACGACGCCGCCGCCCCGAGGACGGCGAGCGTCCGCGCCGCCCGGAAGAGGGCAGGCGTCGCAGCCCTGAGGGCGGGGACCGCCCCCGTCGTCGCCCCGACGACCCGCGCGCCGGTGGGCGCCGCAGGACCACGTCGGGCCCTCGTGACCCCCGCGAACGCGAACACGGTTCCCGCTCCGAGGGCCGCCGCGCTCCGGGCAGAGGATCCAGAGCCGCCGGAGGCGCCGGAGGCCGTGGTGGTGGCGGTGGACGCCGACGTTCCCGCGAGGAGGAACCGGACGACCGCCACTGGTTCAAGCGCTTCATGTCCAAGGCGTGGAAGCCCGCGCTGGCCTTCTGCGGTCTGATGTTCATCGCCGGTGTGGCCACCTTCGCGGTCCTGTACTCCATGGCCCCCGACGCCAACGAGCTGGACGAGAACGCCGAGAACCAGATGTCCGCCACCCAGATCTACTGGGCCGGCGCCGGGGAGGAAGAGGAGGGCGAACTCGCCCTCACCACCGGAGACGTCCAGCGCGTCGCGGTCCAGCGCGAGGACATCCCGGCCACGGTCGTCGACGGTGTGCTCGCCGCCGAGCAGCGCACCTTCTACGAGGACCCGGGCATCAACATCATGGGTATCGGTCGCGCCCTGCTCTCCCGCGGCGAGGCCGGTGGTGGCTCGACCATCACCCAGCAGATGGCCCGCGGCTACTACAACGACCTTCAGGGCGAAGAGCCGCTGACCCGCAAGATCCGCGAGATCTTCATCTCGATCAAGCTCAGCCAGCAGGTCGAGCACGACGAGATCCTCACGATCTACCTCAACACGATCTACTTCGGCCGCGGTGCCTCCGGCATCGAGATGGCCGCGCAGGAGTACTTCGGCAAGAGCGTGGGCGAGCTCGACAGCGCCGAGGGCGCCTTCCTGGGCCTCATCATCCAGATGCCCAGCAACTTCGAGAACCCCGAAGAGGGTTCCTGGACCGAGACCTACCTCAACGACGAGCGCTGGCCCTACGTTCAGGAACAGCTGGCCCTGATGCACGAGGAGACCGGCGGAGAACGTGGTCTTCCCCGGGCCGAGGCCGAGGCCTTGGAGATCCCCGAGCGGATCGACTACAACCCCGAGGAGACGGGCGGTGACCCCAGACAGGGGTACGTCCGTCAGGCCGTGATCAACGAGGTCGAACGGCGGTACGAGGGCTCGGGCATCACCGGCGCCGACATCGCCACCAAGGGTTTGGTCATCAAGACCTCCCTGGACCAGGAACTGATGGTCGCGGCCGAGGAGGCGTTCAACGTCCTCCCCGAGAGCGCGGCCGACGACACCATGCACGGCCTCACCGCGGTGGAGCCCACCACCGGGCGGATCGTCGCGTTCAACGGTGGACCTGACGTCTCCACGGTGATCAACAACTCCCTGGTCCACCAGACCCAGGCGGGTTCGGCCTACAAGCCCTACGTGTTGGCCCGGGCCCTGTCCGACAACATCGGCCTGCGCAGCCAGTTCAACGGGGACAGCGGACGCGAGTTCCCCGGCCTGGCCAGCCCGGTGATCAACTCCGGCGAGGTCGACTACGGCAACGTGGACCTCATCCAGTCCACCGCGGACTCGGTCAACACCAGCTACGTGGAACTGGCCATCGAGGTCGGTGAGTCCCGGGTCGACGAGCTGGCGGTCGAGATGGGCGTGCACCCGGACCGGCAGACCACGTCCACCGTCGGTCCGTTGATCGCCCTGGGCACGCACCAGGTGAACTCGCTCGACATGGCCAGCGGGTACGCCACCTTCGCGGCCGAGGGGCGGCACTTCCCCGCCCACATGGTCACCGAGTTGCAGACCGCCGACGGCACGGTGCTGGAACCCGACGACGCGGAGGAGATCGAGGCCGGCAAGGAGGTCCTCAGCCAGGCGGTCGCCGCGGACGCCACCTACGCCATGCAGCAGGCGGTCCTGGAAGGCGGTGCCGGTAACGCCGCCCTGGCCGACGGCCGCCCCGTGGCGGGCAAGACCGGTACCTCCTCCGACGCCGTCTCGGCCTGGTTCGTGGGGTACACCCCGCAACTGTCGGCCGCGGTGGGTTTGAGCCGGGCCGAGGCCCAACCGCTCGACTTCGGTGCCGAGCTCGGTGACGTCTACGGTGGTACCACCTCCGCGAAGGTCTGGAAGGCCTTCATGGAGACCGCCATGGAGGGGCAGGAACACCAGCAGTTCCCCGAACCCCAGTGGGTCGGTGACGAGCTGAGTTACCTGCCCACGCCCCCTCCCAGCGAGGAGCCCAGCGAGGAGCCGAGCGAGGAGCCGAGCGAGGAGCCGAGCGAGGAGCCGAGCGAGGAGCCCAGCGAACCGGAGTGCGACCCGGCGGACCTGAACTGCGAGCCGTCCGAGCCGTCCGATGACCCGGATGAGTGCTTCTTCCCGGGCATGCCGGGTTGCGAGGAAGAGGAGACCGAGGAGCCCGGGTTCCCGGGTGAGAACGAGCAGCAGCAGGGCGGCGTCAACAACAGCCTGTTCAGGCCCAGGGAGTGATCCCGGACTGACCGGGCGGTACGCCGCCGGTTCACGGGGCCGGTGCCCGAGGGAGAACCTCGGGCACCGGCCCCGTTCGTTTCCCCGTTTCCCGGAACGTCGAGGCGATATCGGGCGCGTCCGAAGTATCCACAAGGCATCCCGGGTGGTATTCGGCTGCTGGTAACCTTGACTCCCGTATGGCTCAGAGTCCGAGTGGTGCGCCCCCGGTCCGATCGGGACGGTGAGACCCCGGGCTCCTGCCCTCCTGCCATGGAGATTCCATGGCCGCGACAGTCCAGAGGAGGAACGTACGCCTATGCGTCGTTACGAAATCATGGTCATCCTCGACCCGAACCTCGACGAGCGCACCGTCGCCCCGTCGCTGGAGAACTTCCTGAACGTCGTCCGCGAGGACGGCGGTTCGGTCGAGAAGACGGAGATCTGGGGCAAGCGTCGTCTCGCCTACGACATCGAGAAGAACTCCGAGGGCATCTACGCGGTCATCGACCTGACCGCCAAGACCGAGACGGTCAAGGAGCTCAACCGGCAGTTCGGTATCGCCGAGTCCGTGCTTCGCACCAAGGTTCTGCGTCCCGAGGTTCACTAGGCACTTCGGTGCCCGACCCCCTGTGCCCCGTTCGTTCTGTCCTAGGCGACAGGGATGATGCGGGGACCAGGCGAACCGCCTGATCCGAACTATCTCGAACCGGAGCCGATCCATGGCAGGCGAAACCCAGATCACGCTCGTCGGCAACCTCGTCGACGACCCTGAACTGCGCTTCACTAACAGTGGAGCCGCGGTCGCCAGCTTCCGTGTGGCCTCGACGCCCCGCACCTTCGACCGTCAGTCGGGGGAGTGGAAGGACGGCGAGTCCATGTTCCTCACCTGCAGTGTCTGGCGGCAGTACGCGGAGAACGTGGCGGAGACTCTTCAGCGTGGCATGCGCGTCATCGTGCAAGGCCGCCTGAAGCAGCGTTCCTACGAGACCCGCGAGGGCGAGAAGCGCACCGTCTTCGAGATCGACGTCGAAGAGGTCGGCCCGGCTCTGCGTAGCGCCACCGCGAAGGTGACGAAGACGCAGCGCCAGGGTGGCGGCGGCTTCGGCGGCGGTGGTGGCGGTGGCGGCGGTTTCGGTGGCGGCCAGCCTCAGGGCGGCGGCTACGGGAACCAGGGCGGCGGCTTCGGCGGCCCGCAGGGCGGCCAGGGCGGCCGCAGCGGTCCTCCCGCCGACGACCCGTGGGCGACCAACGGCGGCGGTGGTGGCGGCGGCTTCGGTGGTGGCGGCGGCGGAGGATTCTCCGACGAGCCCCCGTTCTAGCCCGGCCCCACGGCCCCACGTAACACCCGACACGGAGCCCGAAACGGCACCGAGTCACCCTTTCCATGTCCCAGCCCATCCCCGGGTGGACCCCGGGGCTCTTGCGAAGGAGCACCACGATGGCTAAGCCCCCAGCACGCAAGCCCAAGAAGAAGGTTTGCCTGTTCTGCCACGAGAAGCAGTCCTACATCGACTACAAGGACACCACGCTTCTCCGTAAGTTCATCTCCGAGCGCGGCAAGATCCGTGCCCGTCGGGTGACCGGCAACTGCACCCAGCACCAGCGCGACGTCGCGACCGCGATCAAGAACGCGCGCGAGGTGGCCCTGCTGCCCTACACCAGCACCGCTCGCTAGCGGCGATATCCGAGGGAGGTTTTTGTCGTGAAGCTGATTTTGACCCACGAGGTCAACGGTCTCGGAGCCCCCGGCGATGTCGTCGAGGTGAAGAACGGTTACGGACGCAACTACCTGCTCCCCCGTGGGGTCGCCATTCGGTGGACCCGTGGTGGGCAGAAGCAGATCGACCTGATCCAGCGTGCCCGCAAGGCGCGTGACATCCGCACCCTGGACGAGGCCCAGCAGGTCGCCGGCCAGGTCAACGCTCTGACCGTGCGCCTGAAGCAGCGTGCCGGCCAGGGAGGTCGTCTCTTCGGTTCGGTCACGCCCGCGGACATCGTCGAGGCCGTCAAGGCCGCCGGTGGTCCCGAGCTGGACAAGCGCCGCGTCGAGATCAAGAACCCGATCAAGTCGGTCGGTGCCCACAAGGTCCAGGTCCGCCTGCACCCTGAGGTCTCCGCCTCGATCAAGCTGGAGATCGTCGGCGCCTAGTCGTCGACCCTTTCCAGTTCTTGAACCCCGTTCCTCCTCGGAGGGGCGGGGTTCTTGCCGTCCGGCGAACACGCCCGGCCGGCGAGAACCTCCCTTTGGCTACTCTTTGTAACTTATCGTGTTCTCTGTGTTGCGTCGTGTCCCGCGACGCTCCTCACGGAGAGGACAGCATACCGATGGCCATTGAGAGACGACCCGAGAACGACCACCCGTTCGCGGTGGGCCGCAGGACGATGCTGCGCGGAACGGTTCTGGCCGCCGGGGGAGTGCTCCTCGGTGGCGCACTGGGGGTTTCCGCCGTGGGCCGGGCTTCGGCCTCCGCGACACCCAAGGTGTACACCAGGTCGAACTGGAAGGCCCGATCGCCGAAGGGATCGGTGGACATCCTGGGCAAGGGGCCGACGCACATCGTCGTCCACCACACCGCGACCGGCAACGTGTCCGACACGTCCACCAGCCACGCCGCCGCCCTGTCCCGATCCATTCAGAAGCACCACATGGACAGCAACGGCTGGATCGACACCGGTCAGCAGCTCACCATCAGCCGAGGTGGCCACATCATGGAAGGGCGCGACAAGACCCTTCAGGCCATCGGCGACGGCAAGCACGTCCTGGGCGCGCACACCGCCGACCACAACTCGCACACCATCGGGATCGAGAACGAGGGCACCTATACCTCGGCGACCCCGCCGGAGGCGCTGATGTCGGCGTTGGTGGACACCTGTACCTGGCTGTGCCTGGTGTACCGGTTGGATCCGCAGGACGCGATCGTGGGGCACCGCGACTACAACTCCACCAACTGCCCGGGGGACAAGCTCTACTCGATGCTCCCCAAGCTCCGGAACGACGTGGGGAGCCGCCTGCGGGAACAGCTCGCTCACCTGAGCCGATACGCCGGCGAGGAACTCGCCGTGGAACAGCTGCCGAGCTTCCCCGGCGCGCCGGAGGCGGAACGGACCGCCACCTTCTACCACGGCCCCACGATCGGGGACCTCGACGCGTCCTTCTGACCCGGGCCCACCCGTCGCCGCCCTCGACACGACGGTCGGGGGCGGGTCCTGCGTTCGCGAGGGTGCCCCTCAGGGACGCGTCGCGCCGGTGACCAACCAGGCGGTACCACGCGCGCGAAGGCCGAGAGTGATGGCCCGGGCCAGGATCCATACGGCGAAGGCGATCCACAGGCCCACCAGACCCCAGGTCTGGGACGTGGCCAGGTGTGGAAGGACCAGGGCGAACGGCAGGAAGGCCAGCATCGTCCACAGGGAGGCCCACGCCAGGTAACGCTGGTCCCCGGCGCCCATCAGTACTCCGTCGAGGACCATGGTCACTCCGCTGAGCGGCTGCATCAGCGCCACGACGACCAGGGAGGCCATGATCAACCCGGCCACCCGGGGATCCGAGGTGAACGGAAGGTGCGCCCACGGCAGCACCAGGAACACCAGGACCATGAACACCAGGCCCGACAACACCCCCCATTCGATCATGCGCCGAGTGGTGTCCTTGGTGCCTCGAACATCCCCCGCCCCCAGATAGCGGCCGACGATCGACTGCCCCGCGATGGCGATGGCGTCCATGGCGAAGACCAGCAGCGCCCAGATGTTGTAGCTCACCTGGTGCGCGGCGATCGACTCGTCTCCCAACCGGGCGGCCACCGCAGTGGTCACCAGCGCCACCACACGCATGGACACACTGCGTAGGAACAGTGCGAACCCGGCCGAGGCCGAGGCCTTCAGTCCCGCCACACTCGGCATCAGGGAGACACCCTCGCGACGGGCGGCGCGGACGATGGTGGCCACGTACCAGAACGCGCCCGCCCCCTGGGCGAGCACCGTCGACCACGCGGAACCGGCGATGCCCCAGTCCAGGACCAGGACGAACGTGGCGCACAGGATCGCGTTGCCGATGTAGGAGGAGACCGCCACCATCAGCGGGGTACGGGCGTCCTGCAACCCGCGCAGCACTCCCGTGCCCGCCATGATGATCAACAGGAACGGGGTGCTGAGCAGGCTGATGCGCAGGTAGATGATCGCGTACGGGGCCACTTCGGGGGAGGCGCCGAGGAGGTCGATCATCCACGGGCCGAGCGGCCAACCGATGCCGATCGCGGCGATACCCAGCAGGACCGCGAGCCAGAGCCCGTCCACACCGTCGCGCATGCCGCCGGGGATGTCTCCCGCGCCGAACTTGCGGGCGACGGCGGCGGTCGTGCCGTAGGCGAGGAAGACGCACACCGCCGCCAGGGTCAGCAGCACCTGTCCGGCGACGCCGAGACCACCGAGGGCCTGGGTGCCGAGCGAACCGACGATGGCGGAGTCGGTGAGCAGGAAGAGCGGTTCGGCGATGAGGGCGAAGAACGTGGGGATGGCGAGGGCGAAGATCTCGCGGTCGTGGCGGTGTCGGAAGGGGGCCGCCGAGAGGAATGTGGCCATGGCAGAGCCACAGTACCGGACAGGCGTTCGACGGGTGGGGTGAGGTTGTCCACAGGCTGTCGAAGGCCTGTGGATAACCTGTGGAAAGCCTCCTCGTGAGACATCTTGCACGTCTTGGTAGAGAAGCGCGTTTTCGCAGTTCAAATGGGTTATGGGTGACTGGTGGCATAGTTATCCACAGGTGATGTGCATAACCTCTGCGCACAATGCCCCATGGGGCTGGGGATGTGATGGTAAAGGGGTGTCCACAGGCCTCCCTCACGGCGTCCCCCGTCACCCGGATGGGGCATGCTGGAAGGGTCGGCCCGGACCCGGGCCGACGCACGCGTCCGGTGTGGGGAGTAGTCCGTGAGTGTCGCCGAGCAACCACCTGAAGCAGGCGGATACGAGCGCACCCCACCGCATGACATCCAGGCCGAACAGAGCGTCCTGGGCGGCATGCTCCTGTCCAAGGACGCCATCAGCCAGGTCGTCGAGATCATTCGGTCCGCGGACTTCTACCGACCCGCGCACCAGATCATCTACGAGAGCGTCGTAGACCTGTTCTCCCGTGGCGAGCCGGTCGACGCCATCTCGGTCAACGCCGAACTGACCAAGCGCGGCGAGGCCACCCGTGTCGGCGGCGCCCCCTACCTGCACACCCTCACCGAAGCGATCCCCACCGCGGCCAACGCCGGCTATTACGCCAAGATCGTCTCCGACCGCGCGGTCCTGCGCCGCCTGGTCGAGGTGGGCACCCGCATCGCGCAGATCGGTTACTCCGGCGACGGAGAGGTCGACGACCTGGTCGACCACGCCCAGGCGGAGATCTACAAGGTCGCCGAGAAGCGCACCGGTGAGGACTACGTCGTCCTCGGCGACATCATGCCGGGCGCCTTGGACGAGATCGAGGCCATCGGCGCGAACGACGGCAGCATGACCGGTGTCCCCACCGGCTTCGCCGACTTCGACGCCCTCACCAACGGCCTCCACCCCGGCCAGATGGTCATCATCGCCGCTCGGCCCGCCGTCGGAAAATCGACCCTGGCCTTGGATTTCGCCCGTGCTGCGTCTATCAAGAACGAGATGACGTCCGTTTTCTTCAGTCTGGAGATGGGGCGCAACGAGATCGTCATGCGTCTGCTCTCCGCCGAGGCGCGGGTGCCGCTGCACACCATGCGTTCGGGGTTGATGACCGACGACGACTGGGCGCGGCTGGCCAGACGTATGGGCGAGGTGGCGAGTGCGCCCTTGTTCATCGACGACTCCCCGAACATGTCGATGATGGAGATCCGGGCCAAGTGTCGTCGGCTCAAGCAGCAGCACGACCTCAAGCTGGTGATCGTCGACTACCTCCAACTGATGAGCTCGCCCGGTCGGGTGGAGAGCCGCCAGCAGGAGGTCTCCGAGATGTCGCGTTCGCTCAAGCTTCTGGCCAAGGAGTTGGAGGTGCCCGTGGTGGCGCTCTCCCAGCTCAACCGTGGTCCCGAGCAGCGCACTGACAAACGCCCACAAGTGTCGGATCTTCGCGAATCGGGCAGCATCGAGCAGGATGCGGACATGGTCATCCTGCTGTACCGCGAGGACGTGCACGACAAGGAGTCGCCGCGAGCCGGCGAGGCGGACATCATCGTGGCCAAGCACCGTAACGGACCCACCGCCGACGTGACCGTGGCCTTCCAGGGCCACTACAGCCGCTTCGTCGACATGGCTCCGGGATAACCTCGGCGGTCGGCGAGTACGGGGTGTGATCGATTTGGTCACACCCCGTTGTATCGGTCAATCCATAAGTCGACTTATGTGCTGGCCAAAATGTCGACAAAGAGATTCGTCGACTTGTCGCCGTGGATCTCGCCGGACTCCAGGCACAGATGTCGGCCGCTGAAGCGCTCGCGCATGCGTCGGTCGTGGGTCACGATCACCAGTGCTCCGGTGTGGTGGGACAGCGCCTCCTCCAGTTCCTCCGCCGGACCGGAGGAGAGATGGTTGGTCGGTTCGTCCGGGTGATCTGTGAAAGCCGTCGGTGACGCGGTCCGAGCATGGGGACCTCCTGCCGCGTGTGTGGTCCGGGGTTGTGCGCCACGGTAGGGAAGGGATGGGTTTCGGTCATTGGCGCGCATATACGCTGCCGGCCGAAAGCCGATGGTCGCCGGTGGCGAAGGCCTTCCTGATCGCGGTGTGGGGACGCCGACGGAGCCGCGCCCACCGTGTGGAGGTGGGCGCGTGGTGCTCGGAACGTGGCGGTCCGGCGCGAGGAAGGATCTAAAGCAACATGAGTGAGACGGTGCGTCTCGTCTCAATCAAGGTCAAGGCCGTTTTCGTGAGACGGGAGTCACCCTCGCCGCTTCTCTAGAGGCGGATATTCGGTTGTCCTCATCTAGATTTATGGTCTTGCCGATTTGTCGACAAAACGATGAGCCGACTCTGTTCGGCCCGAGAACGCGAAGAGCCACCCGCGTCGTGCGGGTGGCTCTTCGGGGTGTGTGTCCGGGCGGCCGGTCAGAGCCAGCGGGCCTCGGGGCGGGTGCGTCCGCTCTCATCGGTGATCAGAACCCAGTGAAGGATGGGGTGCTCCGAAGTGGTCGCGTCGGTGTTCTCGCGCGGTCGAGGGACCTGCGTGGGCTGAGGAGCCAGGCCGGCGAGGCGGCGGCTCTGGGCAGCGGATCGATTGCGCCGACGGGTGGTCAACGAGCGGGACGGGCGCGGCGCGTGGTCGGTCCTGCGTGCCATGGAGCCCTCCTCGTTTCCTATTGAGATAGCTCATGTTAACCCTTTGTTCATCTAAGAGTCAATTCGGCACGGCGTGACGTACCTGACCACCCGGGGATTTCGCGCTCGAACCGCCTCCAAGGTGAACGCAAGATGAACAAACCGGTAACCCGGGTCGCGGCGAGGGGTCGGCCAAGGATCGGACACGAAGAAGCACCCGCCACCTAGACGGGTGCTTCGAAGCGTCGTACGCGGGTACCGGTCACTCCTTGAAGATCAGTCCCACGACCTCGAGGTAGAGCTGCTCGGGGTAGGGAATGAAGTCGATCCTGCTGAGCGCCTGGTCCTGACCCGCGGACTCCATGACGAAGGTTCCGTAGCCGAGGAACCGGCCGAGCAGGGTGCGTTCGAACCGCATGTCCGTGACCTTGCCCAACGGCATCATGTTCACCTGTCGGGTGATCAACCCCGTGGTCAGGAGCAGCCGGGCCGACGTGATGACGAAGTAGTCCACAGACCACTCCGCGACCCGCCAGACGAACCACACCAGGACCAGCAGCCACAGCCACCAGATGACGGCGAGCACGACGCCGCCGTCGGCACCGCTGCCGATCGTCTGGCTCAGGATCCCCGCGAGGATCAACGCGGCCAACACGATCGCCACCGGTCCGATGAGGACCGCGGGGTGACGTCGGATGGTCACCACGTCCTGCTCATGTGGCAGGAGATAGCGGTTGACCGATGCCGGTGCCGCGTTACTTGAGGCGACGAGCTTCATGGCACCCGCTTCCTCACGACTACGGCAGCAGTGCGTTGACGAAGCGGGACATCGACTCCGCGCCGCCCATCAGGCCGCCCAGGGCACCCTGGATCACCCCGGCCGCACTTTCCGGTTGCGTGAGTAGATAAAACAACACGAAACCGATGAGCGCGTATCCGCCCCATTTCTTCAACTTCGCCACGACTGACTCCCCTTGGAATCCACCTGACCCACCAACCCAGCAGTGATTGTTGCATCGACCATCATGCCCGTAAAGCCTTAAGCGCACCCTCGGCGTGGCGGTATGTCTGCCGTTCGCCACTTGCGGACTGTGTCCGGTTCCGGTGAGGTTGTTGTCCCTGTGAAGGACGGTCCGAAATTCCTTTTTGTCCAGAGGCAGGTCAGAAGGGGTGAAGACCGCAGACGAACGTGTTCCGGGTGGGAGGTTCCGTGGAGTTCCGCAGGTCCGGATCCCGGGGAGGGGTCACCGGCGCCGGCCCGGCGTCGGTTCCCGGTCTTCCATAGTTCTGTGTAATGCAGGGCCGAAACAGCCCACGCGAGTGGTCAACGTTGTTCGGCGAAGGCCAGGGCCAGAACCTGTAGGTGTTGTCGTGCGATGCGTTCGACGAGGTCCGGGGTGGCTCGTCCGGTCACGTCCTGGGCTCCGTGCCGAGCCGCGTCCACGCACCGGGAAACGGTGGCGGAGTGGTGAACGTTGGAGAACTCCGTGGAAAGGCGACTGACGACGGGACTGAAGTGGGGGTCGCTGGCGGCCTGGGTGGACGAGGGGGAGGGGTTCTCGGGCATCTCACTCCTTCTGGGCTGCGGGCGGAACGGCACGGGGGGTGTGCGCACGGGGGCTATGCGTAGCCACTGAGGGGTAGCCGGAGTGCCGCCTCGAATGTGGGGGCGGTGTTCCGGGTCTCGGTGGCCTGGCCCCTGGGGCGGGGCGGTTTCGGTCGGGCTGATCTACCCCGTTACGGGTGGTCAGGAACCATGATCACCCTAATCTGTTACGTTCCAATCTCGAAATGAATTCGGCTAAAGCAGCGCCGTGTCTCCGGTGTGATCGATCAAGCGGGCTCGACCAGGGGGGACGTCGGGCGGGGGCACGGCCATGAGGGGTCAATGCCCGATTTTCGGACGTTCATTCGGCTTCGACCAGAAAGAGCCGAAAAAGCGCCCGATCAGTGATCTGATCGGGCGCTCGGGGCGTGGGATGCGACGAAGCCGCGGCCCGGCCTCAGGAACAGCCGTAGAGGCGATCACCGGCGTCGCCGAGTCCCGGCAGGATGAAGCCCTGCTCGTTCAGGCGCTCGTCGACGGCCGCGGTCACCACGCGAAGGGTGGCCCCGTGGTTCTCCGGGAGGCTCTCCGTCAGCTTCCGCTCCACCGCGGTCAGGCCCTCGGGAGCGACCAGCAGGCAGATCGCGGTGATGTGATCGGCGCCGCGCTCGACGAGCAGCTTCAGGGCGGCGGCCAAGGTTCCACCGGTGGCCAGCATCGGGTCGAGCACGTAGCACTGGCGACCGGACAGGTCCTGGGGAAGACGGTCGGCGTAGGTCGCCGGCTGCAGGGTCTCCTCGTTGCGGGCCATACCCAGGAACCCGACCTCGGCGGTGGGCAGCAGCCGGGTCATGCCGTCGAGCATGCCGAGTCCCGCGCGCAGGATCGGAACGACCAAGGGAGTCGGGCGCGACAATTGGAATCCGGTGCTCTGCACGAGCGGGGTCTCGATGGTGACCTCTGTCACTCGGACATCTCGCGTCGCCTCGTAGGCGAGCAGGGTCACCAGCTCGTCGGTCAGCCGCCGGAAGGTCGGTGAGTCGGTCCGCACGTCGCGCAGGGTGGTCAGTTTGTGCGAGACCAAGGGGTGGTCGACGACCAGGGTTTCCAAAACGTTCTCCGGGTGAGCTGGGGCGACAGGGCGATGTGTGGGTAGAGGGGCCGGCACGAGTCTAACCGCGCGTATACCCCGACCCGGGGTGTCTCGGGCGGGCCTCGGGGCACCCCGGCCCCCGTTCGAGGTGTCGAGGCCGTGAAGAAGGGTGCCGGGATCGTATGCGGGGGCGCGCCGGAGCCTCCTGACGTGAGAACGTGGGTCCGGTCCATGGCGGACGAAGGAAGGCTGTGAGGTGGGAGTGATCGCTACCATGACACTCGCACGGGCGAGCCGGATCCCTTCGTCCGCACCGATACACCGTCCGGGTTGGGGTGACGATGACAGTGCTCGATCATGGTGACGACGACTCGGGTGACTTCGCGGCCGTCGCATACAGGGAAGAGGAGTACTGGGATGTGGATCTCCTCCCCATCGCGCTGGTGCACGACCTCAAGGGTCTGATCCACGCGCTGCGCCAACAACCGAGCATCAGCGGTTCCCTCGGACTGGTGTCCGTAGGCGACGACTTCTTCATCATCGTCCGGGTGTACGGCGAGGACGTCACCGTCTTCCTTTCCGACGTGACCGCCTCGGTGGACTGGCAGGTGGCCAGGGACGTCCTCGACTACCTGGACATCGACCTTCCCCACGACGACGACCTCGATCAGGTCCTGCCCGCGGGCGACCTGTCCGTGGTCGCGGACCTGGGCCTGGACGAGATGGAACTGGGCGCCCTCGCCGGTGACCTGGACCTGTATCCGGACGAGGTGCTCGCCAGCGTCTCCGAACGTCTCGGATTCGCTCAGGCCTTTCAGCGTGTCCTCGACGGTATGGGGTAAGGACGCCTGCGGAAGTGACCTGGAGAGACGGGAGAGTGAGCCGTGTCGACCTTCGCAGCTGTCTTCGCTCCCAACGGCGGGACATGGCGCGGAACCGAGGTCGATCTCGGTGATGTGGACGTCATCGACGACATCACCGACCTCATGCTCGACTACGAGACCGAGTGGGGCAGTGACATGGCCCTGCTCCTGGTGGAGGCCGACGACGAGTGGTTCGCCGTCGTGCGTGTGGACGTGATGGGTTCCGAGCCGCGCGTCTATCTCTCCGACGGTCGGGTCGTGCACGATCACCCGGTGGCCGGGATCCTTTCCGAGGCCGGTGGCCTGGGAGCCCCCATGCCGGTGGAGAGCGCGGGAGCCCGCCCCGATCCGCGTCCCGACGGTGACGACGGTCTGCTCTCGGACCTCGGGGTGCCGGGCGAGGAACTGCGGTCCCTCTCCGCCGATGGCGGGGTGCTGCCCGGTGACGTCCTCGCGGTGGTGGCCGAACGCACCGGCTTCGCCGAACTCCTCGACTCGATGCGGCTGTGACGGGCACCCTTCCCGGGATCGACCGTGCCACGGCCGACTCGGCGATGCTCGAAGCCCTGGTCGAGGCGGAGCGTGCCCTGAGGACCGACGACGTGCCCGTGGGCGCGGTCGTGCTGGGACCCGACGGAACGGTGCTGGGGCGCGGCCACAACGAACGTGAGGCCACGGGTGACCCGACCGGGCACGCGGAGGTACTGGCCCTGCGCGCGGCCGCCGAGGCACGCGGTGAGTGGCGCCTGAGCGGCTGCACGCTGGTGGTGACCCTGGAGCCCTGCGTGATGTGCGCGGGTGCCACGGTGCTCGCCCGAGTGGATCGCGTGGTCTACGGGGCGCGGGACGCCAAGGCCGGTGCGGTCGGTTCGATGTGGGACCTGCTCCGGGACCCTCGGCAGAACCACCGTCCTGAAGTGATTCCACCCGAGATGATCAGCGAAAACGTGGCCGAAAGGTGTTCGGGGTTGCTCACCCGGTTTTTCGCACGGCGCAGGATCCGGTAGAGTTCCTCTCGGTGGAGTCGCCTAGTGGCCGATGGCGCCCGCCTCGAAAGCGGGTAAGGGGCAACCCTTCGAGGGTTCAAATCCCTCCTCCACCGCCACCAGCCGCCCCCGGGAGCACCGGGGGCGGTTTTTTCTTGCCCCGGAAGCGTCAGGAGGGGGAGGTCCCCCCGGTCGGGCCCTTGGTCTCCCCGAGCTCGGCGATGGCCTTGTCCAGCCAGTTCACCCAGAACATCTCCAGCTCGACCCCGCCCCGCAGGACCAGCCCCTGGACCCGGTCGCGTTCGGTCCCTCGGCCTCGGGCCGCGTCACGTCGCTGGAACTCGCGGTATTCGGCGAGTCGTTCGCCGTGCAGCTCTCGGTGCCGGCGCAGTTCGGCCACGAAGTCGGGGTCCACACCCACGACGCCTGTGGCGCGTACCCGCAGCATCAGGGTGTCGCGCAGGGAACGGGGCTCCTCGGTCTCGCCCACCCAACGCTCCAGTTCGGCGCGGCCCGCGGCCAGTACCTCGTACTCCTTGCGCTGTCCCCGCGTGGGGGAGTCGTTGGGCAGGGCCCGGATCAGCTCGGACCGCTCCAACTTCCCCAGTTCTCGGTAGATCTGCTGGTGGGAGGCGGACCAGAAGTATCCGATGGAACGGTCGAAGCGTCGGGTCAGCTCCAGTCCCGAGGAGGGTTTCTCCAACAGGGCGGTGAGGATCGCGTGGGGCAGGGACATGTGCGCATTCTAGGAAGGGGCGGCCGCGGACCGGTCGGGCTGTTGTTAATGCATCGACTTGTCCCAATTTCATTCGACTGATTGCTTTTGATGCAATATTTATTGCGTCCCCGCTGCCCGCCGAGGTGGACATCACCGGGGTGGAGGGCGCGACCCTGCACACCAGCGAGGGCGACATCGCACTGGAGCTGCTGCCCGACGA